>JBEBGG010000053.1:0-22532 GCA_040081555.1 Vicinamibacterales bacterium | reverse complement strand
AATAAACACATGTTTGTTGCAGACAATGCCGAGGCGCTGGCCCGGCTCAAGACCGTCATCACCGGATTGCGGCCGGCGCCGCCAAGCCGCGCGCTTCGGGTACTGCAGGACTCGCCGCGCTGGAACGGCTACTTTCTGTTTCTTGGCGACGGACAATTGACGCCACGTCACCGCTATACGTTGACCAGACTCCGGATGCTGCGCGGGCGGCTGTTGGTGATCTGTGCCACGCCGACCGCCGACATGGTGCCGCCGGAGCTGCTGGAGATGTGCGACGCAGTCTATTGGAAGGGACTGTCGGGTTACGATTTCTCCGCCTACGCCGTCGCACTAAGGGAGGTGGCGCTCCGTTCGAGTGGCGCCGATCTTCTGCTGCTCAACGATTCGGTGTTCGGGCCGTTCGGCGACCTCGATACCATCCTCGACGCGACTCCCTGGCAGTTGACCGGATTCACGGCCTCTTCCGGATTCGAGAATCACCTGCAGTCCTACGCGCTCTACTGGCGAAACGTCACGATGCCGCTTGTCCATGCGCTCCGCACCGTGATGCCGCGCCGCGTAGCCTTCAATGACTTTCAGGATGTCGTGAACTGGCAGGAGACGCGTCTGGGTCGAGTGGTCTCCTGCACGAGGACCGTTGGTGCCCTGTGGTTTGGCGCCCAGTCCGAGATCGGCGATCCCTCTCTGACCTGTGCCGTGCCGCTCCTGCGCGCAGGGTTTCCGTTCCTGAAGCGCTCGCTCTTTGGAGGAAAGCTGTCGGCGCGGGCTGACCAGGACGAGCTGCGCCAGTGGTTGGGAGACCACGGGCATCCCTGCGATTGAAGTCCGTCCGTCTACCCGAGGCGATGCCCGTGCACGTTCATCTGAGAACACGACAAGTGCGCGAAGCGCGGACCCAGGAGGCCGAACAGTAACCGTTTGGGCTTTGATACCCGGACCAGCGGACCGAACGAGTCGATCGCCACTCCGGCGTTCGCGAACATGCGTTGAAATGACGACGGTGTGAACCAGCGCAGGTGAGTGCGGTCCATGAGGCCCTTGTCCGTGTATTCGAAACGTCCAAAGATCAGATCCATGATCGGGCGCCAGTGTGCGATGTTGGGCGAACTGGCAAACACTCGGCCGCCAGGCTTGACCAGTTCGACAAGGCGGATGAGCACCTTTTCCGGCTCGAGGAGGTGTTCGAGCACTTCGGAAATGATCAGCGCATCGAATGTGGCTGGGGCGTAGGGGAGATCGATGCTTTCGACGTTGCCGACGTGTACCGCTGTGAGGACTTGTTGTGCCTGGGCCGCCATCGGTTCGAACATTTCGATGCCGACATAGCGCCCGCACTTTCGTTCGCGCAGGGCGAGCAAGCCCGTCGCGCCGTTCCCGCATCCCAGTTCGAGGATGGCGGCGTCGGGGCTGACGGGAAGCGCGGCGACATAGTCCCGCCGCGCATTTCCGAAGTATGCGGGGTCCTTGGCCGAGTAACTGTGGGTGAGGTAACTGTCTCCGTGAGGCCCCATTGCGTCGTTGCCGTAAATACTAGCCCACGCCATCGGCCTGCGGCCAAACGTACAATGCGCTTGGATGGTCGGCGGCGCACTCAGGTCTGTTGGAATCGCGATCGTGAACTGGAACTCTGGTGTCCAGCTCGGGCGCTGCCTGGCCTCGCTCGAGGCCGCCGACTGGAGCACGCTCTCCCTGTCGCGGGTCGTCGTCGTTGACAATGCCTCGACCGACGGTTCCGCCGGTTGTGTGGTCGCGACGACGTCCCTGCCGATGGTGTTGGTGGCAAATTCCGAGAATCGTGGTTTCGCTGTCGCCTGCAATCAGGCTGCGCGAGAGATCGATGCTGACGCACTCCTCTTCCTGAACCCAGACACTGTGGTCGAGCCAGACACGATCGGCGCTGCCGTGGCCTGCATGAATGGCTCAACGCATGCGTCGATCGGTATCGTCGGCGTTCAGCTAGTGGGGGACGATGGCCATGTGAGCCGCAGCTGTGCCAGGTTTCCCACGGCACCACAGATGGTCGCCAGAGCGGTGGGTCTCGACCATCTGTTGCAGCCGTACTATCGCGGCTACTTGATGACTGAATGGGACCACGCCGAGTCCCGCAGAGTCGACCATGTGATTGGGGCTTTCTACCTGGTGCGGGCTGACCTGTTCCGGCACCTTGGCGGCTTTGACGAGGCCTTCTTCGTTTACTTGGAGGATCTCGATTTTTCGTATCGGGCCAAACACGCCGGAGCTCAGTCTTACTATCTGGCGACGGCGCGCGCTTATCACAAGGGCGGTGGGAGTTCGGATCGAATCAGGAGCCTCCGGCTGTTCTATGCGCTCCGAAGCCGGTTGCAGTATGCCCGCAAGCATTTCTCAGCCGTGGCCGCTGCGGCGGTTGCGTGTTCGACCCTGTGCATCGAGCCGTGTGTGCGCGTGGCCGCGGCGGCCGTCGGCGGTGCGCCAACTGTGATTCGTGAAACGATAGCCGCGTACCGCCTTCTCTGGCGCTCCGTGTGGCGGTCCGCGTGGCTGTAAAGGTCCTGATTCTTCCTCGTCACGCGCCGCAGGCGGCCAGTTGTCGTCATCGGTTCATGCATTACCTGCCGTTTCTGAGAGCGCAGGGGATCGAGTGCGACGTCTCGTCATTCTTTGACGCCGGCTACACGCGGGCGGTACTGGCGTCTGGCCACAAGCGCTGGTGGCGGTTTGCTGGATCGCTGGTGGCCAGGTTTCGGGCCGTCGCCTCCGCTCGCAAGTACGATCTCGTTGTCGTCCACGCCGAGTTCGTGCCCTTTGCGCCCTTTGCTGTGGAGCGATGGCTCGCTCGGATGGCCACGCCCTACGTCGTCGACTTCGATGATGCGTTCTTCCATTCCTATGACGCGCACCCATCCTGGCTCGTTCGCCGGATGTTTGGCCGTAAATTGGCGCGATTGATGGCAGGAGCGGCGGTCAACGTGGCCGGTAACGAGTACGTGGCCGAGTATGCGCGGCGAGTGACCGACCGTGTGTCAGTAGTGCCGACCGTCGTTGACCTCAAGCGTTTTCCTGACAGCCCACGAGCAATTCTTCCGCGTCCCTTCAGGATTGGCTGGATTGGATCGCCAGCCACCACCGGACATCTGCAATCCGTGATGGGCGAGTTGGCGGAGTTTGCTCGCGGCCGAGACGTCGAAATTCTGGCGATTGGTGCCAAGCCATTCGATGCCGCTGGCGCGCCGATCCGCTTTGTCGAATGGAATGAATCCACCGAGGTGGAGGAGTTGTCGAGTGCCCATGTCGGCATCATGCCCCTGCCAGACACGCCGTTTGCTCGTGGCAAGTGCGGGTTCAAGCTGATTCAGGCCATGGCGTGTTGGCGTCCCGTCATTGGGTCGCCCGTCGGAGCGAATTGCCAGATCGTCGAGCATGGAGTCTCCGGGTTTCTAGCGCGTAGCGGAGAGTGGGCAGCGATGCTGACGCGCCTGTACGACGATCCGGGCCTCGCTGAGTCCATGGGCAGCGCCGGGCGCCAGTCTGTGGCCCGCAGCTACTCGCTCGAGGTCTGGGCACCTCGACTGGCGTCCCTCTGGGTTGACGCGGCGCGTCGCGCGCAGAAAGACAAGCTCGACGGCAACTCATGACTTGTACTACCTGACAAACTCTGTACCATTACATAGCCGCCGCCACGTCGCGGAGCCAGGATGAATGATTCGTAAGTCACGCTCTCGATGATCCTCCTCGTCCTTCTTGTGGACTGCGTCGTTGGCCTCGCCCTCCTTGGGTCGCTGCGCTGGCTCAGACGGCAATCGGGTGACATTGGGTTCGTCGTCACGTTGGGCGTTGCGGTTCGCGCCGTGCTGGGGCTCGGCCTCTTTTGGGTCTCGTACCTCAATCTGCCGATTCTTCGGTCGCTCCAGTTGGGCAACGGATTCTGGAGCGTGATGATTGATGCCACGCAATACCACGCCGTCGCCAGTAGGGCAGTAGAGAGTGGACTGTCGTCGATCGCTCCAGGATCGGCGTCCCCGTTCTACACGAAGCTGCTGAGCCTGTGGATGCGTGCGGTTGGCATGGGCCCGGCCGCGGGTCTCTTTCTGAACATCTGCGTGTTTGTCGGCGTCTGCATGCTGCTCGTTAGGTTGTTTCGTCCGACGGGACAACGACGGACTGATCTTCCGCTCCTGGTGGTCCTGCTGGCGTTGTCGTTCCTGCCCGGTCTGATCATCAACGCCACCCAGCCGCTCAAAGACGATGTGTTCCTGGCGCTCATTCTCCTCATGTGCGTTGCCGCGCGGGCGCTGTTTCGCTCGATGGTCGGCGCTAACGGTGGTGTGCAGTGGGGCGCGTGGGGTGTCGGGCTCGCCGCTCTCGTGGCGATCATGTATGGTGTCGCCGGTATCCGCGGCTACTACGCGATCATCGCGTGGGCGTGTTTCATAGTCTCGCTTCCGGCTATCGTGCTGCTCCCGCCGCGCCGGCACACGGTCGCGCGGACGACAGCCGCCGTCTTGGTGCCGGTGGCGGTGTGGCTGGGCTACTGGGCGGGATCGGGCTCGTACTATTGGCCCAATGCCGCCGACCCCGAGCAGGTTGCGTTGGAGTCCCAGGCTGACGACAGACGGCTCAGTCCTTCAACCACGTTCGGCGAAGTCTCGAGGCTGATTGATACGGCACGGCGGGGTTTTGTCACCTCCCCCGGGGATACCAGCCTGGCGCCCGTGTCGGAGGTCCACCCCGATCCGGGTGGAGTGGTCGAGCGATCACGCCTAACGGCGCTGGTCATCGGCGTGTGTGCGGTGGTTGTACCGATCTCGGTACTCAAGGCCGTCTCGATCGTCCAGTTTGACGGCGGTCGAGGCCTGTTGCCGATTTCGGATATCGACACGGCCCTGATGGACCTCAGCCTTGTGGCCCTGTGCTGGCTGACCGTGCGACGCCGCCACCTGATCGGCCGAGATGGTGGTTTCGTGTTCTTCGTGCTGGTCCTTGCGGTCACCACGACGGCGCTGCTCAGTTACGTCGTGACCAATTTTGGCACCATGTTCCGCCTGCGCTACATGGCCGTCGCCCCCCTCTGGACGCTCGCCCTGGCCATCCGGCCAAAGCTTTCTTCTTGTGCCCCAGAGGCATCTGTACGATAACTAGATTCTCGTGATGACGACCATCGCGCTCCCTGCGCTGACGGCGTTTGCGGTCTCGCTCCTGCTCGTCCGAGTCTGTCGAGCACTGGCCGTACGCTGGGGTTACGTCGCCAACCCGCGCGCTGATCGTTGGCACGCCAAGCCGACGGCGCTGTTTGGAGGCGTTGGCATCGCCCTGACCGTCTTCATCGTCTACGGCGCCCTGATCGGCTTCAGGGAGGCGCCGATGCTTCTGACTGGTGCCGCGGTCATCTTCGGCGTGGGCCTCGTTGACGACCTGATCGGCCTCAAGCCCTACACCCGTCTCATTGCTGAGATTGCCGTCGCGTCCGCGTACGTGTTTTTCGGCTATCGCCTGGCCTGGGTCGACTCGTTGACTCTTGATGCCATGCTGACGATGTTCTGGATCGTCGGTCTCACCAACGCCTTCAATCTCCTCGACAACATGGATGGGCTGAGCGGCGGCATCAGCATCATTGCCGGCTCCGCGCTCTTGGTCAGCCTCGCCCTCAATCATGGCCCGACCTCGGACGTCCTGTATCTGGCCTCGCTGCTCGGCGCGATTGGTGGCTTCCTGGTCTACAACGTCCACCCAGCGTCGGTCTTCATGGGCGACAGCGGCAGTCTGTTCATCGGCCTCAGCCTCGCGGTGTTGACGCTTGCGTCACCTCACGGCACTCACGCATCGTCCAACGTGTTGTCCATTGTCATTGGTCCGTTGATGATTGCGATGGTGCCGATCTTCGACACCACGCTGGTCACGGTGTCTCGTATCTTGTCCGGCCGTAGTGCCGCTCAGGGTGGGCGCGATCATTCGTCGCACCGCCTGGTGGCGATGGGCCTGTCCGAGCGAGGGGCAGTCGCAGTGCTATGGAGTCTGGCCGCACTTGGCGGCGTGCTTGCGCTCGCCATTCGCGGGCAGTATTACGACTGGGCGAACATTCCTGCCGCGATCTTCTCGCTGGGGATGATCATCTTCGCTGTTTACCTGGCGCATGTGCGCGTCTACGACGTGGACGCGTCGGACCTGCGCACGGGCCAGATGACACCGTTTGTCATCAGTTTCGTCTATCGCCGGCGTGTGGCAGAAGTACTGCTCGATCTCTGCCTCATCTCGCTCGCGTATTACTCGGCGTATCGACTGCGTTTTGGTGGACCCGCCCTGTCGGAATACTTCCAGATGTTCCTGCAGTCGCTGCCGCTCATTGTCGGCGTTCAGATGGTGTCCTTGTACGCGGTGGGTGCCTACCGCGGAGTCTGGCGGCACTTCGGTTTGATGGACGGGGTGACCTTCGCCAGGGGCGTCGCGCTTGGCTCGACGCTCAGCGTTCTGGCGATTCTCTTCCTGTATCGTTTTGAGAACTACTCACGCGGCGTCTTCGTGATCGATGCAGTGCTGCTGATGGTTCTGCTGTGTGGCTCGCGTGCGTCGTTCCGACTGATGACCGAGTTCGCGCAGCGCCGCAGCGCCGGCGGCGAGCGCTGCGTTGTCTACGGCACCGGTAGTGCAAGTCTGGCGACGATTCGCGAGGCGTTTGGCGATCGGCCACTGCGGATCCTCGGGTTCGTCGACGACGACCCTGGACGCCGCCGAATGAGTCTAGGCGGCTATTCAGTGCTCGGTGATTTCGCGCAGCTGATGGAAATGATCGAGCGAAGAGAGCTCGATTGCGTGGTGCTGAATACGCGCATCATCGATGTCGATCGCCTGCGCGCCATCGAAGCGGCCTGCCAGGACCACAACGTCGATCTGCTGATGCTGCACATCAACGTGCAGCCGTTCACCGTCGCCTCGTAGGCTATTGGCGGTGTGCCGTGTGGACTCTCCAATGACCTCGCCAGCGGCGCAGCCTTGCTCGCAAGGCGGCAAGGCGGTATGAAGGCGCGTGCAACGAGAGGGCGGTTCAGGGCGGCCCTCCGAACCGTTGAACTGCTTCTCAGCTCGCATCGGCTCTACTGCCTCAAGGTTCCTTCAGAGCAAAACGCCGTCGACATCTTTGCGGGTGAGTGGACTACCGCACTACCGATTGCGGGGGTGAAAACCGGCGAGGCGTTCCGGGTTGAAGAGGATCGGCGTGTCGCCTGGGCCGTGGAGAAGCTCGGCGCGGTGCGTGGCAAGCGAGTGCTTGAACTGGGGCCGCTTGAAGCGGGCCACACCTGGCTGCTCGAACAACAAGGGGCGGACGTCCTCGGCATCGAGGCCAATGAACGTGCCTTTCTCCGTTGTCTGATCGCGAAGAATGCGCTGCGCTTGCGGGCGCAATTCCTTCTCGGTGACTTTGGGGCGTTTCTGGAGACCGACCAATCGCGGTTCGACCTGATCTTCGCTTCTGGCGTTCTCTATCACCTTGCTGATCCTGCGCAGGTGCTCCTGCGCATGGCGAGCCGGGCCGATCGGCTCTTTCTCTGGTCTCACTTCTACGATGCCGAGGCGGTCGCCGCGCACCCCAAACTGTCTCGCGACTTTGCCAAGGGACCGGCTGCTGCAAAGGTCAGCCGCGGCGGCGTCGAGGCAACCTATCACTATCGCGTGTACGGACCGGGAGCGCTGACGCGGCTGATGCCTGGATTCTGCGGCGGCATGACGACGACCACGGTCTGGCTGACGCTGCCTGACATCGAAGCGATTGTGCGCAGTCAGGGCTTGGAGTTGTGCGGCCTGGAGGTGCAGCGTGATCACCCTCACGGCCCGGCGTTCCAGCTCGCCGCCAGGAGAGCCTAGGGCGCCGTCGCTGTTTCCCACACCGCGCTTTAGAGCCGGCGTGCGCCCTCTAGCCCCCGACGAGGCCATCGACCGGACTGCTGGCCGTGGCGTACGACTTCCTCGCAATACGGCCAGCGAGATACGCCAGCCGACCGGCGCGCACCGCGAATTTCATCGCCTCCGCCATCCGCACTGGGTGCTCAGCACCAGCGATAGCGGTGTTCATCAACACACCGTCAGCACCGAGTTCCATCGCCAGTGCGGCATCAGACGCCGTGCCCACGCCGGCGTCGATGATGAGCGGCACGCGAGAGAATTCACGAATGATGCGGATGTTGTTGACGTTCTGGATGCCGAGGCCTGAACCGATGGGAGCGCCGAGCGGCATCACCGCGGCCGCGCCGGCGTCTTCGAGCTTGCGGCAGGCGATGGGGTCGTCGCTCGTATACGGCAAGACGACGAAGCCCTCCTTGACCAGCACTTTCGTCGCTTCGATCAACTGCTCGTTGTCAGGGAAGAGCGTGCGTTCGTCACCGATGACTTCGAGCTTGACCCAGTGTGACAACCCCGCCTCCCGGCCGAGCCGTGCCGTTCGAATGGCCTCGTCGGCGCTGTAGCAGCCGGCCGTGTTCGGCAAGAGGAAGATCTTCGACGTGTCGACGTAGTCGAGCAGCGATTCCTTGCTGCGGTCGGAGATATTCACGCGCCGGACGGCGACAGTCACCATGTCAGTGCCGGCCGCCTCGTGCGCTGCCTTCATGATCGCGTGCGACGGATACTTGCCGGTGCCGACGATCAGGCGCGACGCAAACGTCTTGCCGGCGATTATGAACGAGTCACTATTCATGTCAGAGCCGCCACCTACAAAATTTACGATCTCGATTTCATCGCCGTCCTGAACGACCGTGCTGTCGTACAGGCCGCGCTTCAGCACGACCAGGTTGTGTTCCACCGCCACCCGGCGCGCGTCGATCTCAAGCTCTGTCAGGAGTTGTGAAACGGTTCGGCCGGGGCCGAGCTCGAATGGCTCGCCGTTCAGTCGGATGTTCATTTTACGTCGCGCAGCGCCAGGACAAAGTTGCCCACCGGCAGTTCTGCCTGAATCTTCACCGGCAGGCGGCGGGGGTCTGTCGAGATCCAGATGCCGATGTTGTTGCCGATCTGCTGCGTCGCCTCGTTCTTGATGCCGACCGACAGGTTCCAGGCGTCGGCGGTTCCGAGCCTGGTGGTCACCCTCTCAGGTCCCGATGTCGCGAACTCCACGGCGTACAACGACCCATCGTCGGCGACGGGAATCGTAAAGTGTTCGCCAGGGCGAAAGACCCGCGTTCTGAGCGCATAGAGGAGGGCGAGGCCGTCCTGAACGCCCCCTGGCACCGCAAGTTCAGCCCGTGCTGCCGTCGGGGTCGTCATTTCGTAGAGCACCTTGCGGGCTGGCCGATCGAAACGCATACTGGTCTGTCGTTTGCGACCGTTCTCGTCCATGTAGAGCCCCGTCCATTGCGACAGGAGCGACGCGCTCTCGAGGAGCGTGTCCATCTTGTAGTAGACAGGGTACAGTCGTTGGATGAGCGGAATAGGGTTGCCGTGGGCCGTGATTTCCCAGGCAGAGGCGCCAAGCGAGGGTCGCTGCTGCACGACGTGAGTGACCGCAGTGCCAGCGGTCAAGAGGTTCGACCACGAAACATCGTAAGTGAGAGTCTCACCGGAGACGAACGGTACCGCAGCGTCACGCGGCTGAGTAGAGACGCGCCGCGGTGCGCCGATGCCGGCGACGGCGATGGTGAGCAGGGCCACAAGGGCGACCGACAAGCGCATACCCGCTATCTTATTTTCTTTCACGACAGGTACACTTCTTCCGACCCATGGCTTCCACGACTCCTGTGTCCCCCCGCGCGCCGCTCGGCGTGCCTGGCTATACATTTGCCGACCTGCACGAACCTGAACGGCTGGCGTCGCTATACGAGCGCTTTTCCGAAGGATTGCGCTCAGACCACCCAGAATTCTGGCTCGAGTGGGACGCCTATCGGCAGGCCCCAGACGCCCCGCGGACTCCGGTGGCCCTGTCGCACCTCATCACGAGGATGGGCAGCCACGTCAGCCATTTCCTGGCGCGGCTGTTTACCGTCGAAGGGGCCGCGGCCGCCCTCACCGCTTCCACGGCGGCGCAGGACGCCCTCTTTCGCTTCAAGGTCGACTTTGTCCGTCGCCGTGCGCTGCCGCTGCTGAAAGGCGGCGCCCACATTACACCGACGCCGGCAGACGACGACGTGGTTCGTGAGCTGATGGGCGATGGCGATATTACCGACCACGAGCTTGCCCTCTCCCATGCCGGCAACGCCCTTCTCGACCGCGAGAAGACCGACAAGGACGCGGTCGCCTCGGCGCTCGAGTCGCTGAAGCGATGGTGTGCCGCCAGGATTCACGACCCGGCCTTCAAGCACTGGGTCATCTTCAGGTTTCCCGAGAACGTTGAGCCGTGGACGCTGGTCGACGTGCAGCGCCCGATGCCGACGGTGCCGGAAGCGATGATTGGCCCTGATCGCCGGCTCCGGATGCGCGACGGCTTCACGTTGACGGACTCGCGTATGAGTCATCGCGAAGTGCTCAGCGAGGTTCACTACTGCGTGCTGTGCCACGAACGCGACAAGGACTCGTGCTCGAAGGGTTTGCGTGACGCGAAGGTGGCGACAGAAGGCCATCCGGCCCGGGCCGTCGTCAACCCGCTCGGCATCGAGCTGAATGGCTGCCCGCTCAACGAGAAGATTTCCGAGATGCACATGCTACGCAAGCATGGCGACGCGCTCGGTGCGCTGGCGATCGTGATGCTCGACAACCCGATGGTCCCCGGCACCGGGCATCGCATCTGCAACGATTGCATGAAGGCCTGTATCTATCAGAAACAGGAGCCGGTCAACATTCCGCAGATTGAGACGGGCGTGCTGACCGACGTATTGCGTTTGCCCTACGGCGTTGAGATCTACGGCCTCCTGACGCGGTGGAATCCACTGAACGTCCGTCGTCCGTACGCGCTGCCGTATAACGGCCGAAACGTGCTCGTGGTCGGCCTCGGGCCCGCGGGCTACACGCTGTCGCATTACCTCTCAAACGAAGGCTTCGGGATCGTCGGTATTGACGGGTTGAAGATTGAGCCGCTGCCGCTGGCGTGGACCGGCGATGGTGTCACTCCGCCCACGCCGATTCGCGACTGGCACCAGATCTATTCCGCGCTCGACGAGCGTCCGCTCGAGGGCTTCGGCGGCGTCTCGGAGTACGGCATCACTGTGCGTTGGGACAAGAACTTCCTGACGCTCCTGCATCTGACGCTGGCTCGACGCAAGGGCCTGCGCATCTACGGCGGTCAGCGCTTTGGTGGGACGCTGACGGTGGACGATGCCTGGGAGTACGGCTTCGACCATATCGCCATTGCGGCGGGTGCAGGTAAGCCGACCGTCATCGACCTGAAGAACAACCTGATCCGCGGCATCCGCAAGGCCAGCGACTTCTTGATGGCGCTGCAGCTGACCGGCGCGTTCAAGCGCGGCGCCCTACCGAATCTGCAGGCGCGTCTGCCTGCGGTGGTGATCGGCGGCGGGCTCACCGGCGTGGATACGGCCACCGAGCTGATGGCCTACTATCCGGTGCAGGTTGAGAAGACACTGGCGCGCTACGAGGCGCTGGTGGACGAGCTTGGCGTTGGCGCGGTGCGCGCGCAGTACGACGCTGAAGAGCTCGAGCTGCTCGACGAGTTCTGTGCGCATGGCGCAGCGATCCGGGACGAGCGCGCGGCGGCGGCTCGTCATGGGCGGGCGCCGAACTTCGTGCCACTGCTCAGATCGTGGGGCGGCGTCACGCTGGCCTATCGCAAGCGAATGGTGGATTCGCCAGCGTATCGCCTGAATCACGAGGAAGTCGTCAAGGCCCTCGAGGAAGGCATCGTCTTTGCGGAGAACTTGAATCCGACGGAAGCGGTGCCGGACGAGCGTGGTGCCGTGTGCGCAATGATCTTCGCGCGCGAAGGCGTCGTTCCCGAGGGCCTCGAGCCGACGGTGACGTTGCCGGCCCGCACGGTACTGGTGGCGGCGGGCACCTCGCCCAACGTCATCGCGGAGAAAGAAGCGCCGGGCCAGTTCATGCTCGACGCGAAGAAGAAGTTCTTTCAGCCACACCGGGCCGAACGGCAGGCCGACGGACGCATGGCTGTCGTGCCGGATGCGCACGGCTTCTTCACCTCCTACGCCAGGCATGGACGGTTGGTGTCGTACTACGGCGATAACCATCCGCGCTACGCTGGCAACGTCGTCAAGGCGATGGCATCGGCGAAGGACGGCTTTTCGAAGGTGGTCGACGCCTTCAGCAGTGAGTTGGCGGCGCTCGACCCGTCGGCGCAGCCCGAGCGCGATCAGGCGTGGCAGGCGCTGGTGTCGGCGCTGGACGCTGAGCTGCTAGCCACAGTGGAAGACGTCGTCCGTCTGACGCCGACCATCGTTGAGGTCATTGTCAAGGCTCCGGCCGCCGCGCGGCATTTCGAGCCCGGCCAGTTCTATCGATTGCAGAACTTTGAGGCGCTGGCCAGGAGGGCATCGGGTGTCCCCTTGCTCATGGAAGGCATTGCGCTCACGGGTGCGTGGGTTGACAAGGAAAAGGGGCTGTTGTCGCTCATCACGCTCGAACTCGGTGTCTCCAGCCGACTGGTGGCCTTCCTGAAGAAGGGTGAGCCTGTGGTCGTGATGGGGCCGACCGGCGCTCCGACCGAGATCCCTGAGAACGAAAACGTCCTGCTACTCGGCGGCGGGCTCGGCAATGCGGTGCTGTTCTCGATCGCCAAGGCGATGCGCCTTCGTGGCAATCGGGTGATCTACTTCGCTGGCTACAAGAAGGGCGAAGACTTCTTCAAGCGCGAAGAGATCGAAGGAGCCACCGACCAGGTGATCTGGAGCACTGACACGGGCGAGGCGATCGCGCCAGGCCGGCCCCAGGATGCGCACTTCCGCGGCAACATCGTCCAGGCCATGCTCGCCTATCAGGCCGGGCAGTTCGGTCAGACTGTGGTGCCGCTCAATACCGTCGATCGCATCATCGCCATCGGCTCGGACCGCATGATGGCGGCTGTGAAAGCGGCCCGGCATGGGGCCCTGGCGCCCTACCTGAAGAAGACCCACGTCGGCATCGGCAGCATCAATTCGCCGATGCAATGCATGATGAAAGAGGTCTGCGCCCAGTGCCTGCAGAGGCATGTCGACCCTGTCACCGGACGTGAGAGCTTCATCTTCTCGTGTTTCAACCAGGATCAGGAGCTCGATCGCGTCGACTTTCCCAACCTGGCGGCGCGCCTCAGACAGAACACCGTGCAGGAGAAACTGTCGGTGATGTGGATGGAGCGGTTGCTGCGATCGGAATCGATTCCGCACGTCTGATCATGACGTGGTCGGCGAGACACGGTCGGCCTCTGTCCGGCTGACACCGGACGTGGCCGACCGTCAGCCGTTACGCGCAGTCAGCAGCGGCAACCGCGGCGCCAAGCAGGCCCGCCTGAGGGTTGAGAATGACCCGCACGGGCACACGCGTCAGCAGATCGCGGAAGCGGCCCTTGTCCAGAAAAGCCCGCATGAAGCGGCCGTCGGTCAAGAGCGGCAGGATCTTTGGGGCGATTCCGCCTCCCAGAAACACCCCGCCCGTCGCCATGGTGCGCAGCGCCAGGTTTCCTGCCTCCGCGCCGCAGGCATCGACAAATAGCTGCATCGTATCGATGCAGCCCCGGCACTGCTGCGCCAGCGCCGCCTGCGAAATCTTCATCGGTGCATCGGGATCGCTCTGGTCGTCAATGGCCACGCAGCCTGAGGTGTGGACGACGCGGTGGATATTCACGAGGCCAGGCCCAGAAAGGACCCCTTCAACTTCGGCCCGCCCGACGCGCTCAATAAGGTCGCGGAGCACCGCGATCTCGCGTTCGTTTCGCGGTGCCCAATCGGAGTGTCCCGACTCTGCGGCAGTTGGGATGAAACGACCGCCGTCCTGCAGCACCAGGGCCTCATTGAATCCCGTGCCCGCTGCCATCAGCGCCAGGTGGCCGTCGGGTCTGGCGATGCCCTCCTGGAGTACCACTAACTCGTCCTTCTGCAACACGCGCAGGGACCACGCCATCGCCACGAGGTCGTTGAGTAGCCGGACGCGAGGCACAGAGAAGATCCGCGCGACCGCGCCGGCGTCGATCGTGAACGGCACGTTGGTGAGCGCAGCGGTCCGTCCCATCACCGGACCTGCGACGCCGAAGCACGCGCTGCTCACACTATGCCCGCAGGTCAGCGCATCGTCGGCGAACTCGGAGATCATTGACGTGAGATCTGGGAATGCCGGTGTCGAGAAGCCCTTCACGACGATCGGTCGCGGTCGCGACGCGCCGGGATCGGAGGGATGTTCGAAGAGGCCGAGCAGAGTTTTCGTGCCGCCGAGATCGCCAGCGAGGATCATGGTTGACATCCGTCCTGTTCTCCAGCATCGTTGTGCCCGTTCGCCGGCGCCAACGCCCGTGCGAGCGGAGGCTGCTTGCCCTCACCCTCGCCAGACTCATCTGCCCAGCCGCTAGCCGGCCATCTCGTCGTATTCACCGGAAGACTGACTCGTCTCGGCCGCAAGCATGCGAGCGCGCTGGTCATGCGCCTCGGTGGGAGCACGTCGGCCGAGGTCTCCGAAAAGACGACGTGGCTCGTGGCTGGAGTCGAAGGGGCGGCGCCATCGACCGAGACGATCGACAAGCTGGCGCGCGTCACCGCTCTCAACGGTACTCTCGAACGGCCGATTGAAGTCCTCACAGAGGACCAATTCTGCCACCGAGCTGGCGTTCCTACGCCTGAGCTGCTCAAAAGTCAGTTTTACGCGATGCGCGACCTGCTGGCCCGTTACCGCCTCTTGCGTGAGGACCACATGCGGTACCTGGTGAAGTGCAGCATCATCACGCCGGTGCTGCGCACCAGCGCTGATACGTTCTTTGCGTTTCAAGATGTGGCCGCGATCAAACACGCGAACGACGCCCTCGCCGAGGGCCTCTCCTTCCAGACGGCTGTGCGAACGTTGATTGCCGCGCAGCTGGGGCAGTTGTCGTTCGACTTCAGGCTGGACGCCGCCCCGGCCAAGATTCTTGCGCTGCAAAAACGCCCGGAGCCACCAAAGCCCGCGACCGGCGCGCTCCAGCGCGACACCCTGCTCGCCGAGGACTACTTCACCGCCGGCTCAGCGCTCGACAACGGCGACGAAGCCACTCGTGAGCAAGCGGCGACCGCGTATCGGCGTGCGCTCGAACTTGATCCGTATCTAGTGGCGGCGCTGATCAACCTCGCCAATATCCACTATAGCCACGACGAGTTGGCGGAGGCGCAGGCGCTGTACGAGCGCGCGATTGGCCTCGAATCAGACTTCTTCGAGGCACACTTCAATCTCGGCAACATCTACCACGATCTCGGTCGATTCTCCGAGGCGCAAGCGTGCTACGAGGAGGCGTTGCGCCTCAATCCGCACTATGCCGACACTCGCTTCTACCTGGCGGTGACGCTCGAGAAAATGGGGCAGTCGCAGGAAGCGCGCCCCCACTGGCGCGCCTACCGGCAGCTGGCGCCGCAAGGCGAGTGGGTGGAACTGGCGAAAGAGTTTTCTGAGTAGTGTCCGGCCGGACCTAGTATCGATTCTGCCAGTCTTCGCGCTTCTTGGGCGTTCGGCGAAGCTTGAAAAACTCGCAGTCCGGGCACCACGCTTCAGCGTTGAAGTTGATGCCGGCCATTGGCAGGACGTCGCGGTGGCCGCAACATTCCGGGCCATCCTCCGGCGGACGCCGCCATCGGCACGACTTGAATTTCATCACGGCCGCCGATGCTGACGACGAATCTGCATCTGGTACTTCGATGCGGGGATTGTCGTCCGGCGGTGGTGTCAACGTGTCGGACATCGATCGTTATTCTCCGTGAACGCCGACGCTCTTCTCCATGAGCCCCCAGGCGTGGCGCTCTGCTGGAGAGACCAGCGTAATCGCCTGTCCTTCTTCATTGGCCCGACCGGTGCGGCCCACGCGGTGCACGTAGCTTTCAGGCGAGTCAGGCAGCTCGAAGTTGATGACCGTGTGGATGCCATCGATGTCGAGCCCGCGCGCCGCGATGTCTGTCGCCACCAGCACCTTGTAGCGCCCGCCACGAAATCCCTCGACGGCAATGCGCCGCTGTTCCTGTGTACGATCGGCATGGAGCGCCGTGCACTTGAGGCCGGCCGCGGCCAGCCGTCGCGCCAGGCGCTCGGCGCCAATCTTGGTGCGAGAAAACACCAGCACTGGCCCGAGCGGACGTCGCAGGAACTCGATCAGCCAGTCGAGCTTGTCACGGTCCTCGACGACCTCCGCGCGATGCGTGATCGATTTCGCTGGCTTGCTGCGATGGCCCACCTGCACGTACTTCGGCAGCTTGACGATCTCCAGTGCGAACCGGACCACTTCGTCAGGCATCGTGGCTGAGAAGAGCAGCGTCTGGCGCTCGGTCGGCATGGTGGCGATGATGCGCCGGACATCGGGCCAGAAGCCCATGTCCATCATGCGGTCGGCCTCGTCGAGGACGAGCAACTCAATACCGCTCAGGTCTGCGTTCTGCTGGCGGATGTGGTCAATGAGGCGTCCAGGCGTGGCGACGATGATGTCCACACCGGCTTTGAGGGCCCGTTCCTGGCCACTCATGTCAACGCCGCCATAGACAGCGGCGCTGGTCAGTGAGGTGTGGTACGAGAGGCCGTGAATTTCGTCTTCGATCTGGACGGCAAGTTCCCGCGTGGGTGCCAGTACCAGCACTCGGCTGCGCGTATAGCCCTCCGGCACAGCTCCGTAGGCTTTGCTGTCGGCTGGCCGCCCGGTGCCGACCGATGTCAGCAGCCGCTGCAAGGTCGGGATGACAAACGCGGCGGTCTTGCCCGTGCCGGTCTCTGCGCACGCAATCAGGTCATCGCCCGCCAACGCCATCTTGATGACGGCGCTCTGAATCGGGCGCGTTTCGGTGAAGCCGAGATCCCGCACGCCCTCGAGCAGCCGGGCGTCGAGGCCAAGGGAGCTGAACGGCACCGGAGTGGTGTCGCACGGCGTGGCTTCGAGGCTTGGACCTTGTGAGGGGGGGCGCGAAGGCGCCGTGTGGGCCGGTCGGCGCGGCCGGCCGCCAGAACCAGGGCGTGGGCGTCTGCCGCGGGAGTTGCTATCGGTGGTCTTCTGATTCAACTGGGATTCTGAGCTAGCGCGCGCGGAAGGTGATGATGCCTCGGACCGGATCGTACGGCGAGACGCCGACGGTCACGCGATCTCCCGGGACAACCTTGATGCGGAAGCGGCGCATGCGGCCGCTGAGCTGAGCGAGCACCTCGTGTCCGGCGTCACACTGTACGCGGTAGAGCCCGCCGCTGTGAACCGCCACGATCGTGCCTTGCATGTCAATGAGATCGTCCTTACTCAAACGGCTAGCATTCCTTTCATGTTGCTAATCAAACATTGTGCCACAGGACAGACGCTCGAATCTAGTTATCTGGTCACCGAGTGACCGTCTGATTTCACAGCGTCTTCACCGCGTCTTCGACCTGTTTGGCGAGCGCCTCGTAGTCGTCACCGGTGAGGACGAGTGGTTTGCCGAACGCGATGCGCGCCGGTCCAGGCTTGGCCATCTTCCACGAGTGATGCAGCACCTTGTCGAGTCCCTCGATCCGCACAGGAACGACCGGAACATTGAGCCGAGAGGCGATCATGCCGACACCAGGCCTGAAGCGATCGATCGCACCATCGTCGCTGCGGCGGCCTTCGGGGAAGATCAGCACACTGTATCCATCGCCCAGAACATCGCCGATATAGCGCAGTGTCTGTCGAGCACCGGCTTCGCGCTGCGGAAGCGGAAACGCGTTGAAGAACAGCGCCGAGAGGTAGTAATTCAGACTGTTGGTGAACCACGCCGTCCGGCCGTACTGGTCGGGAAAGAAGTGTGGCTTGAAGAATTCCTTGGCCATCGCAATCGCGACGCGGTAGCGCAGGCGGCTCGGCAGGCTCCACAGAATCATGGGCGCGTCCATGTGGCTCTGGTGGTTGGCGGCGTAGATGACGGGACCGTGAATCCCTTCGAGATTGTCCACGCCGTTCACCTTCACCCAGGCGAACAGTCGCCCAAGCGGCAGAATCCAGGTGGGTAGACTCACTCGTCTCGCGGCCCGCGCCGGCCACGATCGGTTCCAGGTGGGAAAGTCGACCGGCTCTTTCGGTGCGTCCTGGGCGGAGACGCCCTGTTCGACAAGCGTCCTGAGCGCGCCCACGCTCTTGGCCTGCGAGAACGCGCCCTCGTCGATCCGTGTCTGGAACTGGTCCTCGAGCGCCACCATCAGTTCGACGCGTTCGAGAGAGCTGAGGCCCAGCTCTTCGATCGTCGATCCGGCCGAGACGTTGTCGCGGCCTGCGTACTTCCCGACCAGTGCCGCCAGCGCGTCCGTGCCTGCCTGCACGCGGCGCGGCGCGCTCTGCCCGCCTTGGACCCAATCGCGAATGGCCGCGCGCTTCAGCTTCTTTGTGCCATCGGTGCGGGGCAACTCCGCGTCGGGCCACACCAGGGCACGGCGGATCTTCTGATGATCGTCGAGCGTCTTGTTCGCCTCTCGTGCCACGGCATCCGGATCGACGCCAGGCTCGAGCACCAGCACTGCGTGCACACGTTCCTCACTGCCGCCGCCGGCCGTGGCGCCGACCACCGCGGAATCCTTCACGCCACGGATCTGATTGAGGACGCGCTCGACATCTTCAGGAAAGACATTGAGGCCTTCAGGCGTGACGATCATTTCCTTCTTGCGGCCGCGGATGAATACCTGGCCGTCAGCGCTCACCTCGCCGATGTCGCCGGTATGGAACCAGCCGTCGGCAAACGCCTTCGCGGTTTCTTCCGCCGCGTTGAAGTAGCCGGTCGTCACGTTCTCGCCTCGCACCAGAATCTCGCCGTCATCGGCGATCTTCACTTCGACACCGGCGATCGCCTTGCCCACCGATCCGCGCTTGGTTCCGAATGGGTGGTTCAGAGTCACAATGGGCGCGGTCTCGGTCAGGCCGTAGCCTTGGATCACGGCAAAGCCCAATTCGCCCCAAAACGATTCGAGCGACGAATCGAGCGGCGCGGCACCGACGATGAAGGCCCAGAACTTGTAACCGAAGAGGCGGTGTGTGGTGCGGTGATGCCACCAACGCCCCGCGATCCGCCTGACGGCCCCGGCCGTGCCTCCGCCAGTGGTGGCCCGGTAGTGTCCGGCTCGTGCCGGACCATCAGGGGCCCTGAGCACGTGTTCCTTCAACACGTCGAGTATTTTGGGCACAGAGACGAGCACCGAGATCCGCCGCTTCTTGATTTGGGCGGCGATCTCTCCCGGGTTGTAGCCGCGCATGAACATCACGACACCCGGCAGCATCGGCGGAATGAAGGTCGCCATCGCCTGTCCGAACATGTGGCTGAGCGGCAGCAGGTTCAGGAATCGAATCGGCGCGAAGGGCTTCGCGTATTTGCGGTATTTCAGGACCTCGCCTTCGACCGGCACGATGTTGGCCAGCACATTGCGGTGCGTAATCAGCACGCCTTTCGGATCTGCGGTCGCGCCGGACGTGAAGATGATCTCGGCGATGTCGTCCTTGACAATCGGGCCAACCGGCATCGGTCCGTCGATCCATTCAAGTTCGGCCAACGGCCAGATCGGCGCCCCGGCGGCATCGCCAGGCGGCGGCACTTCTTGCCCGGTCAGCACGGCCTTGGCGCTGACGATACGGGCCACACGCGCGAGGAAGTCGGGCGACGAACGGTAGTCGATCGGCACGACCACGACGCCTGACAGCAGGCAACCCCAGAACGCCACAATCCACTCGGGGCGGTTTTCGCTGAAGAAGACGACCTTGTCGCCCTTGCCGATGCCCGCCGCAGCGAGCCGCGCCGAAAAGCCACGTGCGGCGCGCGTGACCTCTCCGTACGAGAAGGTTCGCGTCCTGTACCCGTCGTCGTGAACGAGGAAGTCGCCCTTCGCGATGGAGAGGTCTCTGTAGAAGTCGATCAGGGTATCGCGGCGCACTGGTCCGATTATCATTCAAGGAGCAGGGTGCCACAGGGCGCTGCGTGCGAAAGGTGCTGAGATGACGAAGACATGTGGTGCTCTGATCGTGGCGGCGTTGGCGTTTCTCGGCGCCACGCCGACGCTTGCCCAGGATTCCGGGCCGGTGTGGCCGAAGTTGTCCGCCGGGCAGCGCGCCGAGGTGATGAAGTTCGGCGACGACTTCAAGCAGTTCATTGGCCTTGCCAAGAGTGAAATGACCTACGTGCGCGAGGCCACGAAGCTGGTCGAAGCCAATGGTTTCAGGAAGTGGCCTTCCGCGCCGGCGCGGGCTGAGGTGCGGCCGGGGTCCCGCTGGTATGCCGTGAATCGAGACCGCACGATCGTGGCGTTTGTGATCGGTACCGAATCGACCGCAAGCGGCGCGCGCATCGTCAATACCCACAACGACTCGGTGCGCATTGAGACGCGGCCTCGGCCGTTCCGGGACAGCTTCGATGTCTCGCTGCTCGACACCAGCGTCCACGGCGGTCTCAAGAACTACCAGTGGGTGAACCGGCCGCTGGCGATCATCGGCCGAGTCACGCGCGCTGACGGCACGCCGGTCAATATCGATATCGGGAGCGACCCAGCCGACGGCGTGCTGATGATTGCCGACCTGGCGCCTCACGTCGATCAGGATTTCCGCGAGCGACGCAATCGAGACGTCATCCAGACCGAAGAGCTCGATCCCATTTTGGCGCTCACCCGGGACGCCGCGCTCAAGGCGCTCAAGGACAAATACAACATCACGCCTGACGATCTGGTGACGGCGGACCTGCAGATTGTGCCAGCGCAGATGCCGGTGGACGTCGGACTCGACAAACAGCTGGTGGGTGCCTACGGTCACGACGACCGGTCGAACGGGTTCTCTGCGCTCCGCGCCATTGTCGAGATGCGCACGCCGACAAAGACCGCGATGGCCTACGGCGTCAACAACGAAGAGGTCGATTCGTGGACGACCGGTGTCGAATCCGAGTGGTTTCGGACGTTGATGGCCGAGATCGTCGCTGCGCAGGAGCCGGCCTACAACGACCTGATGCTGCGCCACGCATTGCGGCAGTCGCAGGTGCTGGTCTCAGACTGCACGACGGCCCTCGACCCGGTATTCCCACAGCCCTACCAGCCTGTCGGATCGGCACGTCTTGGTTGGGGGCTGGTCTTCAAGGTGTACGGCGCTGGCCGGCGCGCCGATGGTGAGTACTTCGCCCAGATTCGCAAGTTGATGTCGGATGCCGGTGTCCACTGGCAGACGCACTCGTACAAAGCGGGTTATGGCGGTGGCACGATCGCACAGTGGTTTGCCAACGCCGACATGGACGTGATTGATGTTGGGATCGGCATCCTCAGCATGCATTCGCCGATGGAGGTCTCTGCCAAAGTTGATCTGTGGGAACTCTATCGTGGCTTCAAGGCGTTTTATGCGGCCACACCACTCGCCGCAAGTCAAGCCACTGGTCGATGATCGTCGCCCCCGCGTGAATTCCGTTCGAAGCGACTTGAGCAACGTCAACAGGTACGATCGGCGTCACCTGCAGTAAGCTGAACGGACTCAATGCGAATTTTTCTGACGGGAGCGACCGGATATATCGGCAGCGCAGTGCTCGATGCTCTCGTGCGCGGCGGTCACCAGGTCACCGCCTTGGTCCGCGATAACGAAAAAGCCAAGCGCGTCGCCGCTCGGGGCGGTCACCCGCTGGTCGGTAATCTGTCGGACCCGGAATCCTACCGGGCTGCGGCCGATGCGCAAGACGGCTACGTGCATACGGCGTACGACGACACGTCCGATCGGGGACCGCATGTCGATCGGGTGGCACTCGACACGCTGCTCGCGGCGGCGCGCCGACCGCGCACTGTGAGCGCGGCAACGCCGGCCTCGCGTTTCATCATCTATACCTCTGGTTCGTGGGTGCTTGGCCGCACACCCGATCCGGCGGCGGAAGATGCGCCGATCAACCCGATCGCGATGGCGGCCTGGCGCCCTGAGCACGAAGCCTTTGTGCTTGCGGCTGAAACGGCCGACCTTCGTACTCTGGTCGTTCGACCAGGCGTGGTTTATGGGGGAGGCGACGGGCTGGTGGGCGACCTGTTCAAGTCTGCCGCCAATGGTCTGGTTCGTGTCATCGGTGATGGCAACAACCGTTGGCCGCTTATTTACGATCGCGACCTGGCCGATCTGTACTCCCGCTTGGCGCAGCACGACGACGCCCGAGGGATCTTCCATGCCAACGACGAAGGTGATGAGCGGATCAACGACATCGTCGACGCGATTGCACCGCATCTGCAGCTGACACCGGACGTGCGGCACGTGCCACTCGAGGAAGCCCGCGCCAAGATGGGCGACTACGCTGAGTTGCTCTCACTCGATCAGGTCGTCCGGAGTCCGCGCGCCCGCGCCCTCGGCTGGGCGCCGACGCTGCATTCGGTGGCCGGCAATGCGGCGCGTCTGCTCGGCGAATGGAAGGCTGCGCGCGCGTGAGCTCGGTGATTCGGCCATCGGAGCGTGCCGTGTGGAGCTCTGATGGCATGGGGAAGAGCACGCTCTACAAATCGCCACACTTGATGATCGGGCTCAACGCGTTCGAGCCAGGGCAGTCGCACGC
>JBEBGG010000182.1:0-6423 GCA_040081555.1 Vicinamibacterales bacterium | reverse complement strand
GGACATCTCTCCGCGCTTGTAGAATCAACAGTTTACAGGCGAGTGGCTGAGCCGTAAACCTCAAATTGTGTAGCGAATTGTGTAAGACCTCTAAATCTTCCAAGATCACTTACGGGTGTTCCGCCCTTTACGAACGCGAGCCCATGAAGGCCGGCACCGCCGCGCTCAAGGCTGTTTTCCAGTATAGCCGGAGCAAGCGCTGAGCCCACGCCAAGTGCTTTCGTTGTCGCCGCAACAGGGCCTCTAGCCCTCTGGAAGTGGCCCCCGAGGCACTCTATCGGCTTCCTGGAACCCCTGTTGGACGAGAAATCGCGAGGGCTCCTGAACTGGATCGCCAAAGCTAGTTGGCGCACGCGCCAGACAGAATCCGCTCAGTTCACCTGTACGGCTGCAAAACGAGACGGGCCTTGGCAGGGTCGTAGACGTACTGCGTGATCGAGCCGTCCTTGATCCGCGCAACCACCTCATCGACAACGAAGAGTGGCACGAGAAACCATTCGCGCGGGCGGACCGGGTTGTCGAAGCGGTCCCTAATCTCGATGTTCAGCTGCGCGGGGTCGAAGACCCGATGAATCAGGTTCTCGAGCTTGACCCGGTTAACGTTGTAGAGCGTGTAGGTAGCGACGACGTCCACGTCGGCGAGCAGGAATGTCGGGTCGAGGCTGGCGTTGGCGATGCGGGTCTCGACCTTCCCTCCGGTGACGCCAATCTTGTGGAGCACGTCGCGGTGTGCCGCGACGGCCGGGTTGTCAGACTTGCTGCGCACCACGTAGATCGTGCCGGCGGACAGATCGTCGGCGGCCGGTTCGTCCCCGAACAGCGGCCCGATTTCAAGGCTGGTGATGAAGCGCGCGGTCGCGTCGCGGTGGAGCGCGCGCTGAAGTGAACGCTGCAGGACGTCGTTCTCGGTGCCGTTGTCGTAGATGACCCGCAGCCGCCTGTCCTTGCGATCGTACTTCGTCGTGAACTCTTCCCCCATCTCGGCGACGTAGGCGAGCTGGCCTTCGACGATGAAGAAGTCGCCCTTCTGGATGGCGGCGGCCTTGACCGCATCGACATCGCCGACTGGGACGATCAGACGTTCGCCAGCGTCCAACTCGCCCCTGACACGCTCGAAGAGCGGTTTAAAGGCCTCGAAGTCTTCGCACTTCCTGCGGTGCGCGATCTCTTCGGCGGCACGCTTGTCGGCGCTTGTGCGGACGTGGTGCAACGCCGTGATGTCATCCGCGCCACCCTCTTCGGAGAGTTCGGCGAGCAGTTCGTCGTCGCTGATGTCGGCCGCTGCGTCCGGCGCGGGCGCGTCCCCGAGCAGGCCCTGGCGGTCGAGCGGTGCGAGAACCGCTCGGCAGTCCTCAAGGGCGCGCAGGCGGTCGAGCCGGACGGCGTAGAGCCGCTCGAAGATGTCGCGGTCCTCCCCGTGCATCGGGATGCGGCCCTGTTTCTCGACGAAGCGCTGGATGTCCTCGAAGCCGGCGATGATGCGCTCCTCTCGGAGCGAGCGCCCGCCCTTCTTCTCAACAACATCGAACTCGGCCAGCTCCTCGGCGAGTTCGTCGAGATCGGGGTCACTCATAGCGCCCCTCCTTCTTGAACCGCATGAACGCGGCGGCGCCTTCGGCCATGCGCTTCTCCCAGGCATCCGCCGCGGTTAGGGAAGGCGTGCGTCCGCGCTCCTTCTTGAACTTCACCGCGCGGACGGCCAGCTCCTTCGCCTCTTCCGGCGTCAGGGCTGTGCGCTTGGCCGAGATGGCCGCCTGGACCTGCCTCAGGCTGTCCTCGCTCATGGTCTTCGCGAGAATCGCGTAGGCCTCCCCGAAGGGATTGATTCGATCGATCAGGTCGATGTCGAGTTCGCGCACGTCCATAGCAAAGCGACGGACGCCGTCGATCAGGGCGGTGTTGGCGACTTCGGTCGGCGTGCCGGTCCCCAGGCCCTGTTGCTTGGCCTGCTGCGTGATGTTCAGCGCCGCAATGGCATGCTGGCGCACGGCCTCCTGGTCTTCTTCGTCAAGCTCGGGATACCGGGTCTTGACGATCGTGGCCATGCGCACCTGCGTCAGTTCCTCGGGAACCAGCTCCTGGTCGAACAGGCCGCGCTCGAGGGCAGTCTTGTCCTGGACGAATGCGGCGATGACCTCGGTCAGGTCCTCCCGGCAAATGCGATTGGCCTCCTCGGATTTCGGCTCGGCGAGGCCCTTGATCTCGATCTGGATCTGGCCAGTCTCGTGGTTGACGCCGACGTTGGTCCCACCCGGCACGTAGCCACCTGGACCGTAGTCAAAGCCGTCGGTGGGGCCGTTGCCGGCGTTCTTCGGCCGGAACTCGAAGCGGGGCGCCAGCACCTGTTCCATGAGCAGGCTGGCGGCGATCGCCTTGAGCGTGTCATTAACGGCCTCGGTCACGGCCTCCTCGGCCGCGTCCGGCTCCGCGATCAGATTGCTGAACCGCGCGCGCGTCTTGCCGGGTGCGTCGCGTGTTGCGCGGCCGATGATCTGGACGACTTCGGTGAGGCTCGCCCGGTAGCCGATGGTGAGGGCGTGCTCGCACCAGATCCAGTCGAAGCCTTCCTTCGCCATGCCCAGCGCGATGATGATGTCGACCCAATCGCGGTTGTTCTTCTGGGCTGGGTCCCTGAGCGCCGCAGAGACACGGTCCCGCTTCGCGGAGTCGTCGTCAACGAGGTCGGCAATCCTCAGGATGCGGCCGTCGGCCAGCTTGACGAGCTGAAAACCGGTGGCGCCGTCGATGCCCTGCCATTCGCCGAGCGCACCGATGATGTGCTCGACCTCCTTCATCTTGTCCTTCGTGCTCTCGCGCGCGTTCACATTCGGGATGTGAACGATCGTCTTCTCGGTGGGGTTGAGGACCTTAAGGATGTCGTCAACGTACGAGCCGCTGTAGAAGAAGTAGCCGATGTCGAGATGCTTGAGATGCTCGTAGCCGTTGAGCTGTTCATAGTAGGTGTAAGTGACGGTGTCGAACTTGGCTTCATCCTGCGGCGCCAGAACGGCTTCGGCGTCGCCGCGGAAGTACGAGCCGGTCATCGCGACGATATGGGCACGGTCGCGGGCCATGAACTGGCCAAGATGGGTACCCAGGCGGTTGTCTGGATTGGCGGAGACGTGGTGGAACTCGTCCACGGCGATCAGCCGGCCGTCGAACGCCTCCACACCGTATTCATCGACGGCGAACCGAAACGTGGCGTGGGTGCAGACCAGCACCTTGTCGTCACCCGCGAGGAACGTGCCCACGGCCTTGACCTTGCCGCCGTTGTCCCCGCCCGGCGCATTGCAAAGATTCCATCTCGGCTCGACGTGCCAGTCGGTCCAGAACCCGAACTGCGACAGCGGCTCGTCGTTGAAGGACGCCCCGATCGACTTCTCCGGGACGACGATGATGGCCTGCCTGAGGCTCTGGTTCTGCAGCTTGTCCAGCGCGACGAACATGAGTGCCCGGCTCTTGCCGGAGGCCGGCGGCGACTTGATCAGCAGGTACTGCTCGCCGCGCTTCTCGTAGGCGCGCTCCTGCATGGGCCGCATGCCGAAGGCGTTCGACTTCGTCGACGCGCCCGTCCGCGCGTAGGACACGGAGATGGATGGAACTGTCTTGGTCTCTTCGCTCATGCGCGCGCTCTCGCCTTCGTCTTGGCCTGTGCTGGCCCCGCTGCCGCGGCCATCTTCGTGTAGAGATCGAACAGCTTCTCCAGCCGTTCGGTGTCGTTCTTGAAACGGCGCCCGATGTAGATGCGCTCGAGCACTTCGTCGTTGCGTTCGTGTGCCTGCCGAAGGTCCTGCGGCATCGTCTCCGGATCGTAAAGGTCGGCAATCGTCGCCGGGAAATGATGCTCGCGCGCCAGCAGGATGTCCTCGGCGCACCGAGTCAGATCTTCCTTGTTCTTTTCGGTAAGAGACGGAACAGGGAATGTGTTCCAGCCGAGCGTGTTGGAGTACCGAAAGTCGGTCTTCAACTTACCGCAGACAGTAGCAATCCATACGAGGTGCAGACGCGATGCCACCATGGCCATGTTCCAGAGTGGCGCGTCGTAGAGGGCAAACAGCAGGTCGCTGGCGATGGCATCAGGGCCGAGCAACGTCACGGGAATGTATGGCCGCCGCTCCGATGATACCTTCGCGACAGCGATCGCGTGATTGCGGGCAGTGCCTGCGATCTGGGCGAACCTATGAGGCGTCGACGCGAAATCACGAGTGGATGCGGCACGGCTCTGAAGGCGGAAGTCACGCACGCGACCCATGACGTCGCCCATGTATGGGTGTTCACTCGCAGCCTTGGCCTGGTTGTCATCAATCCAGACACACCACCTGACCTTGCCCTGAATCATGTCTTCCGATCCCAGGTACTGCCGGACAAACGGACCCAACTCCGGATAGGCCCTCAGGGCAGCGTCTCGTTCATCGGAGCTCAAAATGAAGTGCCCGCCGTCTCGGGGCATATTGCCAAACAGCATGGTCGAGACACCGGACATGGGACTTCGAGCCTGTTCGACAACCGTGTTCGGCCCTGCCACCAAATATGCATTGATGTTCGGGACGCTGCGTTCGACAACCTGCTCACCGTCTGCAAGGGCGAAGATCCGAGGGGTCATTGCTGCGCCGCGAGCCATGCCGACGATGGCGACGGTCACACCGGCGTTGTGGCTGGCAAGGTTGGACCAGCTAAACGACGTGTGCGCAAACACGATCCGGTGCCCGGTGCTGAATATCAGAGGCCAGAGAAGTGGCACCTGCAGACCTTGGCAAATTGAATTGGTGGACACAAATGCGACGACAGTCTCCGTCGTCGTGCCGTAGTCGGCCGCCTTCATGAACCAAGCAGCAACGTAGTCCATCGACTTCCAGCCGCTCGTTCGCGAGTCGAACACAGCCCTTAGCTCTGCCTTCTGTTCGTCAGTCTGCCACTTGGAGCCCAGGTACGGAGGATTTCCGCAAATGTACGTCTCGCCTCCCTCGTTCTCGAAGTCAATCTGTGCCTGGTCGAGTGGCGTGTCGAATAGGTCGTTGCCCTTCAGCGTCACACCAATACCCGTGGGGGGACAGATGCTTAACCAGTCGAGCCGCAGGGCGTTGCCGTGAGTGATCCAGTTCTCATCCCGGAGCGGCAGGAACTCCGCGAGAGCCAGCTTCTTCCCGCGATAGATGACGTCGCACTGATACTCGGCAATCACGAGTGCCAGGCGGGCGATCTCAGCGGGAAAGTGGCGGATTTCAATACCGCGAAAGTTCGTGAGGGGAATCTCGCTGCGCTGGTCGGGTTCCTCACGCCGCTTGTTGATCTCCGCCTCGATAGCCCGCATCTCCTTGTACGCAATCACGAGGAAGTTGCCAGACCCGCACGCCGGGTCGAACACGCGAATCTTCGCCATGCGCTTGCGCAGGTTGAGCAGCGTCCTGGGATTGTCGCCGGCTTCGGTCAGCTTCGCGCGCAGGTCGTCGAGGAAGAGCGGGTTGAGAACCTTGAGGATGTTCGGGACGCTGGTGTAGTGCATCCCGAGCGCGCCGCGCTCGTCATCGTCGGTGACGGCCTGGATCATCGAGCCGAAGATGTCCGGGTTGATCCGGGTCCAGTCGAGATTGCCGATATGAAGCAGGTACGAGCGCGCGATCCTGCTGAAGCGCGGCACATCCATGTTGCCGGAGAACAGCCCGCCATTGACGTAGGGAAAATCCCGGCACCAGCGCGGCAGACCTGCGGCGTCGCGTTCCTCGTTGGTCGCGCTCATGGCGCGGAATAGGGTGCTGATCACGTCGTTGGTATTTGAGGAGTCCGGCGCGCTCATCGTGGCGACGGTCTCGGTGAAGAGCCGCTTGCCAGTGAAGATGTCGGTGTCTTCCGCAAAGAAGCAGAAGATGAGCCGCGCCATTAAGTGATTCATGTCATGGCGGCGGGCAGCGGTGCCCCATTCGGGGTTGTCTTTCAGAAGCTCGACGTAGAGCCGGTTGAGCCGGCTGGTCGCCCGGATGTCGAAGGAGTTCTCGGCGATCTGCCGGCCGGTGGTGATGCCCGCCAGCGGCAGGAAGAAGCCGAAATGATCCGGGAAGTCCTTGTAAGGGCAGGCAATGGTCTCGCCGCTGGCGAGGTCTTCGGCCTCGAAGTCTGCGCCGTCGGTGGCGAGCACGAACTTCGCCTTGGCCTTGGCGGTTGCCGGGCTCTCCCTGAGCGCCTTGAGGGTGGCCGGCACCTGACCAGGATCGCAGGTGAGGATGTGGATGTTGCTTGTCTGGAGCACGCCGCCCAGGTCCGACTTGTTCGAGGCGCCCGCACGCAGGCGCTTGATCGTGGTTTCCTTGTTGCCGAATGCTTCAAGGAGGGCGTACGGGAAACCGGCGCGGTCGAACGGCTGTTCCGCGAGATCGGTGATGGCCTGTTCGATTTCGACGGCGTTCAACGGTGCATCCTCGTCTCAGT
>JBEBGG010000181.1:0-6436 GCA_040081555.1 Vicinamibacterales bacterium | reverse complement strand
GTGGAGCGCCAGGTGGTCCCATTGACGCCATGTTAGACCGCACGCGGTGCGAGGGTCTCTGCCAGCCGGCGACACAAAACAATCCCAATATTTTTGGCGGTATTTGCAACTATCAGAGCTTCACCAACGGAGGCCCGGGGAGTCCTAACGTGATCTTCTGTGGTGGCTGCGGAGTAGGACGCCTGACCGATGAGATTGACGCTTCTCCTATCGCTTGTACTGATGGCTCAATGGGACAGTGGCTCGCGCAGTCGGCGTGGTTTGAGGGCGTCGCTGCGGATGCCTTTGATCGTCTGGCGAATGAGCTCTTGTTGCTGCAAGCACCCACGGACCTGATCGATCGGGCGCGACAAAACGGCATCGATGAACAAGAGCACCACTGGGTGATGCGCACGCTCGCGTTGTCGTCGCCGCGGTAGTTGTAGACGAACGCGAGCGCGAGGTTCTGCCGCACGATCGCCGCGTGGCGGCGGGCGTGGCGAACGGCCCAGCCCACGCGCTCCAGGTCGTCGCCCATCAGCGCGACATCGGCCGTCTCGAGGGCCACGTCGGTCCCCGACACGCCCATCGCCACACCGACCGTGGCCGCCGCCATCGCAGGCGCATCGTTCACCCCGTCACCGACCATGGCCACGTGGCCGCGCGCCTCCGTCAGTTCCCGCACCTTCGCGGCCTTGCCCTCGGGCGTCAGGTCGGCAAACACCTCGTCGACGCCGACCTCGACCGCGATCGCGTGTGCCGTCCGCGGATTGTCGCCCGTCACATCACGACGTGTTGGACGCCAGCGGCGCGGAGTGCCTCGATGGCGCGACGTGCGTTCGCCCGAAGAGTGTCGCGGACCGCGATGGCCGCGTACACGCGACGCTCGTCGCCGACGAGGATGACCGTGTTGCCCTGCTCCTGGAGGTGGGTGATCGCGCCGGCAAGTGCGTCGAGCGGTGCACCGAGCCGACCCGCAAACAGCTCCGGGCTGCCAACGTAGACCGCGCGATCTACCACGCGTGCCGATGCCCCAGCGCCAGTGATCGACTGGAACCCAGCCGCGTCTGGCACGGTCAGCCCGCGGGTGCTCGCATAGGCCACGATCGCGCCTGCGAGTGGATGCTGACTCCTCTCGCGTGGTGGCGCTTCAATGACCGCCAGCACCTTCTCTTCTCCACGGGTCCACGCTTTCACCCGCAGCGTGCGGGTCGTCCGCGGACTCGTGACGACGATCTCGATCGTCGCAATACTGCTGCGGGACCGATAGAGGTCATCGAGATGAGTCAGTAAGGCGTCGACGTCGGGCGGCTGCTGGGCCTGCTGAGCGGCGACGCCTGCGTGGAAGATACAGGCGACCAGCATCGTCACCGTGACGGCGCAGAGCACCCCGGTTCGAGCCAGGGTCACGAGGGCCTGCCCGTCATGGCTGCAGATCCCTTCGCATCTGCTCGTACTGCTCACGCGTGATCTCGCCGCTCGCATACCGGCGCCTGAGAATGTCGAGTGGGGACGGGCGGGCTTCACCACCCGGCATTCCCCCAAGGTGGCGCACGACCAGGATGGCGCCCGCGATCAATGCGCCCCAGAAGACCAGCATCGCCAGACCTCCGAGCCACATGCCCGGACCCCACATCCAGCCGCCCTCGCGCCACATCATGCCTGGGCCCATCATTCCAGGGCCCCATCATGCCCCCCATGGTCGACGACAGGGCCAGGGCGACGAAGAGCAGGATGGCGAGCGTGATAACGAGATTCTTGCTGGTATTGTCCATAGCACGCCCCCGGCGCCGGTGAATCAGCGTCACTTTGATCTCAGCGCTGCTCGAGCGACGCGAGCGCACGACGCAGGCGTTGGTCGGCCTCGCGGGCCACACCCTGCAACTCGGCGTTTTCGCCGACGATGCCGAGCGCGGCGATGGGCGCCATCGCGGCCACCGCGCTTCGGCCGGGCTCCGTTTCATAGACGATCACGTTGCACGGCAGCAGCAGCCCGATTTCGAGCTCCACGTGCAACGCGCGATCGGCGAGCGCCGGATTACAGGCACCGAGGATGACGTACTTGCGGAACTCGCGATCGAGCTTCTGTTTGAGCGTCTGCTTCACATCAATCGTTGTCAGCACGCCGAAGCCTTCCGCTTTCAGGGCTTCAGATGTCCGCTCGACCGCTTGTTCGTACGCCAGCGGAACCTGCACACGCAACCCGTAACGAGTCTCTTCCATAATCCCCATCCCGGCCAAAACTCCCCAATCCCATCCACGTGAGGAAATCGCGTCGGTTCATGACCGCGGCTCGGACTCACCACCGTCGAGGATTCCATGGCAATACGTGTGCCCATGGTTTCTGAGGGAATGATCGCGGTGCGATGCGCTCTGACCATGGAGTATTTCGGACGAGTGCGGAATAATCCCCGTCATCACCACGGCTTGCACGCCGGACCGAACATTCGACCGGCAGTCCCGACAAGAAGCACTACGCGCGCAACATCCGCAAGCCGCTGCCGATCACCACGAACTCGCTGAGCTCGTGACCCAGCACCGCGATGGGCAGGTTGAACGCTCCAGCCAGCGCACCCACCACGAGGACGCTGATCACGAGGATTGACAGCGCGAGATTCTGACGCACGACCCTCTGGCTGCGCTGGGCGAGGCGCAACGCATACGCGAGCCGCTCGAGATCGTCCGCCATCAGCGCGACATCCGCCGTTTCGAGGGCCACATCTGTGCCTGCGGCCCCCATCGCCACGCCAATCGTCGCCTCCGCGAGCGCAGGCGCGTCGTTCACCCCATCACCGATCATGGCCACATGGCCGCGTGTCTTGGTCAACTCCCGCACTTTGGCGGCCTTGTCCTCGGGTTTCAGGTCGGCGAAGACTTCATCGACCCCGGCCTCCGCCGCAATCGCTCGGGCCGTCCGCAGGTTGTCCCCCGTCAACATAACGACGTGTTCGATGCCAGCCGCACGAAGCGCGTCGATCGCCCGACGCGCGTTGGGCCGTAGATTGTCGCGAACCGCGATGGCCGCGTAGACGCGAGACTCGTCGCCGACCAGGATCACGGTGTTGCCCTGTTGCTGAAGATCGGCGATGGCGCCGCCGAATGCATCGAGCGACGCGTGGAGCCGCCCAGTAAACAGGTCCGGGCTGCCGACGTACACCACCCGATCCCCCACGCGCGACGATGCCCCAGCGCCCGTGATCGACTGGAACGCCGTCGCGTCCGGAACGGTGAGTCCCCGTGTCGCTGCGTACGCCACAATCGCGCGAGCAAGTGGATGCTGACTTCTCCGCTCGACCGCCGCGGCGAGCGCGATCGCCTCGTCCAACGGTGGGCCATCAGCACCGGGGTACGGGACGACCGTCGTGACCTCCGGCTCGCCGCGTGTCAACGTGCCGGTCTTGTCGAGCGCGACGATCCGAACCTTCGCCAACTCCTCAACGTACACCCCGCCTTTGATGAGGACACCCGAGCGGGCGCCCGTCCCGAGCGTCGCCACGAGCGTGATCGGAATCGAAATCACCAGCGCGCACGGCGCCGCCGCGACCACGAACACGGTCGCGCGTTCGACCCACTGCACCCACGATCCGGTGATCGCGCCAGGGATGATCGCGAGCAGGACGCCGGCGAGCAGCACGGCGGGGCTGTAGCGCGCACCAAATCGCTCGATGAAACGCTGGCTGCGCCCTTTTTGTTCCTGGGCCTCCTCGACCATGTGGATGATGTGCGCCACGGTGTTGTCGGCGGACGTCCGCGTGGCCTTGACCTCCAGCGCGCCTTCCTCGTTGAGACTCCCGGCGAACACCGGATCGCCGATACGCTTGTACACGGGCACGCTCTCGCCGGTGACCGGCGCCTGATTCACGCTGGACTCTCCAGCGACGACCTCGCCATCGGTCGCCAGTGACTGCCCAGGCGTGACGATAAAGACGTCGCCGACAACGAGCGCTTCGACGGGAATCGTCTCCTCGCGGCCATCGCGGCGGACGAGTGCGGTTTTGGGGGTCAGGTCCATCAGCGCCCGGATCGCCGAGCGCGTCTTCTCTTCCGTGTAGCCTTCGGCGGCTTCCGAGATCGAGTAGAGAAACGCCAGCATCGCGCCTTCCGCAGCCTGGCCCATCACGATCGCCACCAACGCCGCGGTGGCCATGAGCATCTCGATCCCGACCTGACGTTCGTAGATCAGGTCCTCGAGCGCCTCACGTGCGAAGTAGTAGCCGCCGCTAGTTGTGGAGGCCAGGTAGAGCCCCAGTTGAAGCCAGGTCGGTACGTCCACCAACCCAAGGAGCCAGCCGACGAGCAACAGCAGACCCGACGCGCTCGACGCCAGGACCTTGGGATTCTGCCAGGGCGGTGGCGGCCCGGCGGGCCGCGCGGCCTGCAACGGAAACCCCATCGTGTGCAGGCGACGCTCAATCGCCTCGCGACTGGTCGCGTCCGCATCGTAGTCGATGCGCACTCGGGCGCTCTTCGGCCAGACGTGCACATGAACGACGCCGGGCTCCCCACTGAGCCCGCGTGTGATCGCGGCGGCCTCGCTGTCGCAATCGAGATTCGTGACACGGAGATCGATTTGCGCAGGCTTCATCGGTGCTCGCTCTATGTGGATGTCGAGGCCAAAGGAATGATGGCTCGGTACTTTCCGCCGGAAGATTGCGCCGGTGGTTCCTCGGCGCGCTCAACGGTGACGTGGTCGAGCCCGTGCTGCGCGAGGACGCGCGTGATCTCCGAATGCACGGCCTGCCAGACCCGGTCCGGATCGGCGCCAGCCGCGGGCCGGAGACGCACGCGCAGGCTGACCGGCATCGTCTGGAGAATCTGGAACAGTTCAACGCCCATCGCATCGACGACCTCGAACATCAACGCCGGGATGGAGACCTGCTCCCCGTGCCCGGTGGAGAAGGTGAGGATGTCGGCAGTGCGGCCCTCGACGCGAATCGCGGGGAGGCGGTTCCCGCACGGGCACGGATCGGGCCGTTGCAGAATGCGGTCGCCAAGGTCATACCGCAGGATCGGCTGCACGCGGTTCGCCAGGTTGCTGATGAGGACGGTGTGGGAGAGAGTGCCGGGTGGGGTTGGCCGGTAGTCGACGCCGACCGGTTCGAGAACAACCCAGTCGCTGTTGACGTGCAGCCACCCATACTCGCAGTTCGCACTCAGGAACGTGCATTCCGTGGCGGCATAGCTGTACTGGACCTTGGCGTTGAACGCTTTAGCGATCCGATCGTAGCCGCCGGCTGGCAGCCCCTCGGCCGAGAGCACCACAAGGGCCGGGCTGATCCGCAGGCGGCCTGCGGCCTGCTCGCCCGCGAGAAGCGCGCCAAGGCTGGCGTACGGCGCGAGGAGGGCAGGGCGGAACCGATTGAGATCGGCGACGATCGTTGGCAGCGGTGCGTTTGCCGACAGCACCTGAACCGCATTGTCACCTCGGCGTTTTCGTAGCCGGGCGCCGATGACGGCCTCTGCGTAGTGGCCACCCGTCGCACATATCATCGTCATTCGCCCACCACGGGTGATGACTTTCAAGATGTCGGTGCCGGCCAGCCACGCACGCCCCATGCACACCGCCAGGGCGCTGGTGACCGACATGGTGCGATCATCCAGCACAAATATTCCGGGCGTGCCGGTGGTACCCGACGTGGTCAGCACGGTGTACATGTCCAGAAAACGATCGCCGATCAGGGCGGGATTGCCAATGAACGCATGCACGTCCTCGATCGTCACCGCGCGGTCGGTCACCCAGTCGTCGAAGCGGACCATCAACTGTTTCTTGTCGGTCACCGGCAACAACATCGGGTCTTCGACACGGTCCGGCAGGCCTTTGTAGAGCTCCCGGAAATAGGGCGAATGCGCGCGTGCGTGAGCCACGATCCCGGCAAGCCGGGTGCGCTGTCGTTGCGCGATCGCATCCGGACCCTCCCTTCGCGCGCGCCGCGCGTCGCGCAGGAGCGCCACGAAGTGCTCGCTGCTCATCGTTGCCTGCTGTCTTCCGCGTTGCTGACCGATCGTCGATGCGCGAGGCGGTCGCCGATACGCAGGAACCGCTCGCTGAGCAACACGACACCGGCGATCACCACAGTCGTAAGGCCGATGAAGTACCGGCCAGATCCGATCGCCAGGCCGACCGCGCCGACGGCCCAAATACCAGCCGCGGTCGTCAGTCCACGCACGCGAGTGTCTTCGCCCTTGAGAATCGTGCCAGCGCCCAGAAAGCCGAGGCCGGTGACGACACCCGCCGCCACGCGGGACGAATCGGATCCAGGGAAGGCGGTGATGGACAACAGCGCAAATGCCGCGCTGCCGAGGGCGACCAGGGCATGGGTGCGTTCGCCGGCGGCCTGGCCAGCAGATTCCCGCTCCAACCCGATCAGGTATCCGAGCACTGCGGCCAACACGAGCCGCCCGACCGTCTCGAGTTCCGTCGGCAGTGTCGTCATCGGTGCATGGCCTCCCCTCGAGG
>JBEBGG010000348.1:0-1589 GCA_040081555.1 Vicinamibacterales bacterium | reverse complement strand
CGCGCCGTAGAACAGCAGCGAGGCCGTCGGCTCCGGAAATTGCACTGTCGAGATGCCGAAATCGAGCCGGAACACGCTCTGCACGTAGGTGACGTACTGCTCCCAGAGGTTGCCCTCGAAGCCGTAGGCCTTCCGGATCGCGGCGATCTGCGACTCGTTGAGGCGTCCCTGGAAGGAAGCAATGATGCGGTCGGACGGACTGCCCGGCATCAGGCGCGGAATCAGGAAGTTGAACGTAACGGCGAGGAAAAACGCCGCGAAATAGAACGCTATTCGTCTAGCCAGGAAAATCATGCGGCCGAGCTCTCCCCCGAGCAGCGGATGGCGGGCCCCCTGGGAGGAGAGGGCCCGCCACTCACCCTATACTAGAACTTCGCGCCTTCGATCGGCTTGAGAGCCAGAGCGTGGTAGACGCGCTCGCGGGTGCCGTCATGCACCTGCGGACGGACGAACGGGTTCTCTTCGGTCACCCAGCCGGTGAAGCGGCGGGTCGAGTACTCGTACCAGATCGGGTTCGCGAACAGCGAGATCGTCGGGAGATTCTCGGCGACCTGCTTGTGGATGTCCGTGAGAGCCTTCTTCTGGACCGCCAGATCGGCCGTACCCTTGAAGACGTCGAGCGCGGCTTCAATCGCCGGGATCTTCATCTGGTGCATGGACTGGAAGTCGATCTGTCCAGGCACCATCAGACGCGGGTTGAACATCGGCTGGTACTGGTTGTACGGCGTCGGACCACCGTTGGTCCACATGACGTAGACGTCGAAGTCGCCCTTCGGCACGCCGTCGAACCAGGCGCCCTGGTCCATCGTCTTGAGCGAGGCGTTGACGCCAACGTCCTGCAGGTTCTCGGCAACCGTCTGGCCCGAGTTCACCCAGTCGGTCCAGCCGGTTGGCATCGAGATGCCGAACGCGATCGGGGTCCCATCGGGATTGTCGCGCCAGCCGTCGCCGTCCTTGTCCACGAAGCCGGCGGCGTCGAGCAGTTCCTTGGCCTTGTCCGGGTTGTATTCCATCAGCCAAGTGTAGGGCTGCAAAGCGGCCTCATCGTACCAGGTGTTGTACATTTCCCGGTGCCGATGGGGAACTTCGTCGCCGTCGTCAGGCCGAAGGTCGACACGTCCAGCAGGGTCTGGCGGTCGGTAGCGACCGAGATGGCCTTGCGGAACTCGAGATTGTTGAACGGAGCCTTGGTCGTATTCAGCTGCAGGTTCACGTCCGAGCCGGCCGGGAGCCAGTAGTTGTTGAATTCCGACTGGGGCAGGAACGTCACGTCCGGATCGGTGAGACCGTCACCGAGCCAGTCGAGATCGCCGGCCGAGAGAGCGGCCACTGTCTGTTCGTTGCCGTTCATCTGCGGGAAGCGCAGACAATCGATCGCGTTGTCCGCGTTGTAGCGGCTCAACTCGTTGCGGCAGACGTCATAGCCGTTGCGCGAGAAGTTGCGGACCTTCGTCCACGGGCCTGTCGCGACGACGTCGAGGTTCGCGTAGTTCTTCGGGTCGTCAACCGACTTCCACACATGCTCGGGCAGCGGATAGAGGCCGTTGATGCCGTAGCGGGCGAGAGCGTCGGGTTCGTTGAGGTTGAAC
>JBEBGG010000180.1:0-6477 GCA_040081555.1 Vicinamibacterales bacterium | reverse complement strand
GACCGGGGGATGTTCTACGAGGAGCAGTAGGTCGCCGACTTTGTCGGCCTTGCGATCTTCGACCAGCGCCCGCTGCAACGCGAGCGCCTCGTCGTAGGGCACGAGGCCCAGCCGGCGAACTTCGATGGTCCTCATGGCGTCAGTGAGTGTCTGACCGTCTCAGTCGCCCTCCCTGGGGCTGCCTGTCGTCCGGACCTGACATTTTGGCTATCGCGATGACGCCCTCTAGACGTCCGACGCAGGCCATTGCTCAAGCGCGACCTTCACGTGCTTGAGCCATTGGTCGGCGATCGCGCCGTCGATGATTCGGTGATCAAAGCCGATTGAGAGCAGGGCCATGGGCCGGATCGCAATGGCATCGTCGATCACGACGACCCGCTTCTCGATGGAGCCGATGCTGACTATCGCGACCTGCGGCTGATTGATGACCGGCATGCCGATGAGCGCTCCAAACGTTCCGGGGTTCGTGATCGTGAATGTGCCCCCCGACACTTCTTCGGGCTTGAGCTGCTTGGCGCGCGCGCGGTTCGCCAGATCGACCACCGTCTTGCTGATCTCGAGCAGGCTCTTCTGATCGGCGTTCTTCAGCACCGGCACGATGAGACCCCAATCGAGCGCCACAGCGATACCGATATTGATGTCCTTGTGATACGCGATGCTGTCTCCCACCACGGACGAATTGATCACCGGCACGGCCTTCAGCGCGTCTGCCACCGCTTTGATGATGAACGACAGGTAGGTGAGCTTGGCGCCCTGTGCCTCGTATCTCGCCTTGTTCGCCTTGCGAAGCTGATCGACGACGTGGAAATTGACTTCGAATACCGAGTGCACGTGGGCCGACGTACGGCGGCTATGAACCATGTGCTCGGAAATCTTCTTCCGCATCACCGACATCGGCACAGTCTGACCCGCCAAGCCGACGCCCGCCGCGACCCCTGCTGATACGGCCTTCGACGCGCTCGCGACGGCGTGCCCCGTTTCAATCTGTGGGACAGGCGGACGCACGGAAGCCGCCGCACGCGCTGGTGCCGGGGCGCCGCCCAGATGGGCGAGGATGTCATGCCTCGTCACGCGGCCCGAGATTCCGGTGCCGCTCAGTCGCGAGATATCGACCCCGTGTTCCTTGGCGATCCTGCGCACGAGGGGAGACGACCGCCGCACCAGATCGGGCACGGAGGATACCGCCGGCCCTGCGGGCACCGTGACAGGCATCATGCGCGGCGCCGCCGGCGCTGCAATTCGAGCCGGCGCGGGGGTGGATGGTTTCACCGGCGCGGGCGCCACAGCCGCGGCGGCGGGCGCAAGCGCCCCGGCCGACGCACTCGCCGTAGGCCGGACGTCACCCTGTTCGATAACGGCCACCACCGTGTTGATCTCGACGGTCTCGCCTTCTTGATGGCGAATCTCCCTCAGGGTGCCAGCCACAGGCGCAGGAATCTCGGCATCGACCTTGTCTGTCGAAATCTCGAACAGCGGCTCGTCGCGCTCCACCTGGTCGCCGACCTTCTTCAACCAGCGGACGATCGTCCCCTCGGCCACGGACTCGCCCATTTGTGGCATCACAACGTCGGTAGACATCAATCGATCCTTACTAGGAGTGAATCGCGGCCCCGTGCGTGGCATGCGCCGCCTCGCCCACCGCTTCGGCCATTGTCGGATGTGCGTGGATCGTGTGGATCAGCTCGTCCACTGTCGACTCGAGACGCAGCGCGAGCGTGGCCTCGGCGACCAGCTCGGTTGAACGCGAACCAATCATGTGCACGCCGAGCACCTGGTCATACTTCTTGTCGGCGACGATCTTCACGAACCCATCGGTCTCGCCTGCCATCTTGGCGCGGCCGAGGACACCGAATGGAAACGTCCCGACAACCACGTCAAAGCCGCGCGCCTTGGCTTCCCGCTCGGTGAGACCGACGCTGCCTATTTCCGGGTCGCAGTAGGTACAGCCTGGCACGTGGTCGTAGTTGATGGGGGCGATCTCCTGGCCAGCAATTCGCTCCGCCACCAAGGTCCCTTCCGCAGATGACACGTGCGCCAGCTGGGGATGCAGGCCGCCCATTGTGATGACGTCGCCGATGGCGGAGACGCCCGGCACATTGGTCCGATACCAGGTGTCCACCCTGATATAGCCCTTTTCGATCTCTATGCCGAGCGATTCAACGTCGAGCCCCGCGGTCACCGGGCCACGCCCCGTCGCCACCAGCAGATAGTCAGCGTGCAACTGAGTGGCGGTGCCGTCGGCCAGCGTCACGTCAATGTCGACCGCCGACGCTGTCGCGCGGGCGCCGGTCACCTTGGCACCGGTATGCGCGGTGATGCCCTTCTTGCGGAACGACTTCTGTAGCTCAGCCGACACCGCATCGTCTTCGACCGGCACCAACCTCGGCATCAGCTCGATGATGGTGACGTCGCTACCAAAGCTCCTGAAGATCGAAGCAAACTCGACGCCCACCGCGCCGCTTCCCATGATGACGAGAGTCTTCGGGACCTCCTTGAGGTGGATCGCTTCGTCGCTGGTAATGATGCGCTTGTGGTCGACGACGATGCCCGGCACGCGGCGCGGTGTCGACCCGGTGGCGATGACGATCTCTTTTCTGGCTTTCAGGGTTTGTGTTTCGCCCTCAAACACCTCGACGCCACCATGACCGATGAGGCGCGCCGTGCCCTTAATCCAGTCGACCTTGTTCTTCTTGAAGAGGAACTCGACCCCTTTGGCGAGTCCACTGACGATCCGATCCTTGCGGCCGTGCACCTGCGCCATGTCGACGCCGATTTTCGGTGCGCTCCCCGCAGGGCCAATCGTGACACCCCATTCCTTGGCGTTCTGGATGACCTTCAGTGCATGGGCGTGTTCGAGAAGCGCCTTGGTCGGAATGCAGCCCCACAGCAGACACGTACCGCCGAGCGCTTTCTGCTTCTCGACCACCGCGGTCTTGAGGCCTAACTGCGCGGCACGAATGGCGGCCACGTAGCCGCCAGTGCCGGCGCCAATGACGACGACGTCGTATTCGTTGGTCATTTCTTGAGGGACGCCAGTGAAATGAAGGTCGTCGTGGTCGGCGCGGCAGGTCGGGGCGCCTCCGCATCGGGTTCGATTTCGCGGAGCCCGGTGGTAAGTTCGAGCCTGGACACGCGGGACTTCAGTTGCCCCGTTTCGTATCTCAGCTCCCAATAGGACTCGGTGATTCGCTCCAGACGTCGAACCGCCGACCGCGCGCGAAGCAGCGCCACGACGGCCAGAACCAGGGCGATGGCAACGCCAATAACAGGGAAGGTCAGCAAACTTGTACGTTAGCGAACGGCTTGCAACGGTGTCAACCGCCTGCCACAATACGCCCACTTCACCGCGAGCCCGATGAGTCAAAAGCCGAAGACCGTCCTCGTCGTCGATGACGACGAGGGCATGCGGGACACCCTCACCGCCATCCTGAAGCGGGAGTACCGGGTCCTGCGGGTGGCCAGCGGCGAAGCCGCGCTCCCCCTTCTCACCAAGGACGACGTCGATCTCGTCCTGCTCGACGTGACGCTCCCCGGCATCAGCGGCTTCGAAGTCCTCCGCATCGTCAAGGAGAACTACAACCTCGTCGAAGTGATCATGATCTCGGCGATCAACGAGGTCGAGACGGCCGTGCAGGCAATGAAGCACGGGGCGTATCACTACGTCACGAAGGATGTTGACTACGACCAGCTGCGCTCAATCGTGCGCAACGCCAGTGAACACCAGGACCTGAATCGTCAGGTCCTGACGCTGACCGCGCAGGTCACTGACCAGACCGGTCGGGAGTTCGTCGTCGGCCCGAGCAAGGCCGCGAGAGACATCGTCGACCTCGTGCACAAGGTCGCTAAGCTGTCGGCCACCGTGCTGATCCTCGGCGAAAGTGGCACCGGCAAAGAGCTGCTGGCCCGGTTCATCCACCGGGAGTCTGCTAACCCGGCCGCACCGTTCATCGCGGTGAACCTGGCGGCGGTGCCGCGCGAACTCGCCGAGAGCATGCTATTTGGCCATGAGCGTGGAGCCTTTACTGGCGCCGTGCGCCAGCAACTGGGCAAGTTCGAGCTGGCGGCAGGCGGAACGCTGTTCCTGGACGAGATCGGCGACCTGCGGTTGGACCTTCAGGCCAAGCTGCTGCGCGCAATTCAGGAAGGCGAGATCGAACGCGTCGGCGGCGCCAAGCCAATCAAGACCGACTTCCGGCTGATCGCCGCGACCAACGTGGACCTCGACAAAGCCGTGAAAGAGGGGCGCTTTCGCGAGGATCTGTTCTACCGCATCAACGTCATCCCTATTAAGTTGCCGCCGCTCCGCGAACGGCCTGATGACATTCCGCAGCTGGCCGAATTCTTCCTCAGGCGATACACCGCCCGCTTCCACAAGCAGATCAATGGCATCACCGACGCAACGATGATGATGCTCAAGAAATACTGGTGGCCGGGAAACATCCGTGAGCTGGAAAACCTGATCGAGCGATTGGTCGCCGTGAGCGACCGCGATTACCTCGCCGAGGAGGATCTGCCGCTCGAATTCCATTTCGCGCAATTGGAGCCACGGGGTCTTCGCACTGACAGCCTCTTCGAACACGCCAGCAATACGTTCGAGCGCAACTTCATCCTGCGCGCGCTCGAGAAATGCGGCTGGAACGTGACCGGAACAGCGGAGTACCTCGGGGTCCCTTTGAGCACACTGAAGTACAAGATGGACAGACTCGATGTCCGTCAGCTGGCGCGCCGAATCCGCGGCGCCTGAGGAATCGACTCACTCGTGGAGCTCAACGACTTGGCCGCAGAGGTCGTTGAACCGAAACTCCGCGGGGCGATGCCATCGTCGTAAACGACCCGGCGTGTTCGCTGCACAGTCGGGCGCCCAGTGGGGACACGGATCAGGCGTTCCCGCCGTTCGCATCGACGCATCACGCTCTGACTTGGGATGATGAGCGGGGAGCCGGTGGGAAAGGTCGGCAACTAGCTCCCCGGGGACGGTGAAAGCGCGCAGCGACCCGTGTGCCAGGCCGCCGCGCTGCTCTTCACCTGAGGGATGGAAAACGCGTCTACTTGCGGGGGAGGACAGCGTCCTTCAGTTGCTTGGCGATTCGTGCCTTCACCACCGTCTTTGCTGGAATCTTGATCGCCTCACCCGTGGCCGGGTTTCGACCCATCCGCGCCTTCCGTTTTTGCACTACCAGCTTGACCATACCGGGCAACACGAACTCGCCCGAGCGCTTGAGCTCTTTCTCTGCGAGCGCCGTCAGCTCGTCAAAGAATTCCCGCGACTGCGTACGCTTCACTTCGAAGCGTTCCGCGAAGTGCGAGAAGAGTTCGGATTTACCCATCCTGCGAGCGTCAGCCATCGAGATCCCCCTGCCACAAACGCGCGTTCAGCTTCCCGTCGACCGACGCGCGCGGCGTCGACCGAGGTTTCCTCAGGAAAAGAGTTCGTATGCTAGCGTGGCACTTAGTCAGTGTCAAACCACGACCACGTCGAAAACGGCACTTTTCCCTTGGAAAACGCTAAGATTTTCAACATGCCCAGCTCGACGCTTGAAACGTTTCCCAACCCGCGCCCGCAACGCGACTTCGAAATCCTGATCGAGTGCCCGGAGTTCACGTCGGTGTGTCCAATGACCGGACTGCCCGACTTCGGCACAATCCGCATCACCTATGTGCCGGACGCACAGTGCGTCGAACTCAAGTCGCTGAAGTACTACTTGGTCGAGTTCCGGAACAAGGGCATCTTTTACGAGAGCGCCACGAACCAGATTCTTGACGATCTCGTGGCCCTACTCCAGCCGCGTTCCATGACGGTGATCGGCGACTTTTCCGCGCGTGGCGGAATCAAGACGAAAGTGAAGGCCGACTATCGACCTGACGAACAACGCCCGCCGTTTGCGCCGCGAGACTGAGGCGGTACTGCCCCCACGCCCCGCGGCGGACTGGCATTGCCATTGCTCGATAGTCGGACGCGCGCCGGCTCACTGCCACAAACACTCAACCAATCGGTGGGTCGCCATATCGGGGTATCAGGCACTGCGCGCCTGGGACGAAAACCGCGATGCAGATTCTGCCATCAGGACGAGCAGGAGTACGCGTAGGCGACCGCGTTCGCAGCCGGGGCCAACGCTGGCTGGTCTCGACGATCGAGCCATTTGACGACTGTCTCGTCGTCACGCTCCATGGCGCAGAGGCCGAAAACGACGGAGTGATCACGCAGCTCGTGTCGCCCGCAGATCGACTCGAGCCAATCGCAGCCACACGACGCCTGCGGATCGCCGGGCGCACGGCTTGGCGGCGTGATTGCCGCACGCTCCTAGCCAGCCACGGCCCACCCTCAATGCTGCGAACCGCCATCACCGCGCGGATGCAGTTGCTCCCCTACCAGCTCGAGCCTGCGCTCGCGATGGTACGCGGGCTGGGCTCGCGCGTGCTCATCGCTGACGCCGTCGGCCTCGGCAAAACGGTCCAGGCCGGCCTCATCGTCGCAGA
>JBEBGG010000347.1:0-1614 GCA_040081555.1 Vicinamibacterales bacterium | reverse complement strand
CGGCGCCGGTCCGTGTCGGTGGCAACATCAAGCCGCCGATGCGCACCAAGAACGTGTCCCCGGTCTACCCGCCGATCGCTCAGTCGGCCCGTGTCCAGGGCGTGGTCATCATCGAAGCGACGATTGGACCTGGCGGCAAGGTGACGGATGCTCGCGTGCTCCGTTCTGTGCCGTTGCTCGATGCCGCGGCGCTCGACGCCGTGAAGCAGTGGGAATACACCCCCACGCTCCTGAACGGCGTTGCCGTACCGGTCATCATGACGGTGACGGTGCAGTTCGCGCTCAGCTAAACCCGAAAGCTCAATCAACCTAATTCATGGTTCCGGAGGATGCGGTAATGGAAGTTCGGAAGATTCGTCAGTTCGGTCAGGTTGCGGTCGCTGGGCTCGGGTTGATGCTGGCGAGCACGCCGGCCTTCGCGCAGGAAGGCGGCGGTCTCAATCTCGTCGAACTCTTCTCGCAGATGGGCGCCGTCGCCCTGGCCGTCGCCGTCGTCCTCTTCATCATGTCGTTCTGGTCGGTCGGCGTCGCGATCGAGCGCATCTTCACCTACAACAAGGCGAAGGCGCAGTCGAAGCTCTACGCCCCGCAGGTTGCGAAGCACCTCAAGGACGGTCGCCTGAAGGAGGCCATCAGCCTCTCGCAGTCGAAGGACTACCGCTACAGCCACCTCGCGAAGGTCGTCCTCGCCGGTCTGCAGGAGTACCAGTTCCAGCAGGAGAGCGGCGGCGCCGGTCTGCAGCGTGAAGACGTCCTCGACACCGTTCGTCGTTCGATTCAGCGCGCTACCGCGCTGACCGCGTCGGACCTGAAGAAGGGCGTCAGCACCCTCGCCACCATCGGTTCGACCGCCCCGTTCGTCGGGCTGCTCGGCACGGTCGTCGGCGTCATCAACGCGTTCACCGCCATCGGCTCCACTGGCTCGAGCGGCATCGGCGCCGTGTCGGCCGGTATTGCAGAAGCGCTCGTCGAGACCGCGCTCGGGCTGTTCGTCGCGATTCCGGCGGTGTGGTTCTACAACTTCCTGACCGCCCGCCTCGAATACTTCAACGTCGAGATGGACAACAGCTCGTCGGAGCTGGTCGACTACTTCATCAAGAAGACCGCCCACTGAGAATTCGGGCGAGAGGAATCCCGGTAGGGGCCGCTCCCGCGATGCGCGGGCAGCGGCTCCCGCCACACGTGCACTCCGGGATTCCGCGGATCCCGTCACTATTGGAGTCTTAAGTTATGGCCGTTCAATTAGGTGGCGGCGGCGGCGTTAAGTCAGACATCAACGTCACCCCGCTCGTCGACGTCATGCTGGTGCTGCTCATCATCATGATGATCGTCGCTCCGCTGCTGCAGCAGGGTGTCTCGCTGAAGCTGCCGCTGGCCACGAACAGCGCCGAGAAGCCGGAAACCCAGGACCAGACGGTGCTCGCGATCACCTCTGACCGCCGTTACTACGTCAACTCGGTGCAGATACCGAAGGCTGATCTGGCGCGGCGCGTTCAGGAAACACTGGAATCGAAGTCCCAGAAGATCGTCATCATCAAGGCCGATGACGACGCCGAGTACGGCGCCGTCATGGAAGCGATGGACGACCTGCGGACCGCCGGCATCGAGGACCTC
>JBEBGG010000346.1:0-1615 GCA_040081555.1 Vicinamibacterales bacterium | reverse complement strand
GGGGACGCCGTGGTCGTGTGTTTCTGCAGTCCGCGATGTCTTCCAGGAGTTGGCGGATGAGGAACTCGCGGCGGGGGCTGGAGGCGGCCTCGAATCGAGGCGCTGCGTCCTTGATAGCCTCGACCGTGCCCACGAAGCTGATGTCCAGGGGCGATACTCGGTGAGCCTCGCCGGCCTCGACCATCAGGCGTCGGAGGATGTTGTACGTGATGAAAGTACCGTACGTTTCCTGCTTCACCCCGTCGGGTGTCTTGCTGCGAAAGACCGTGTGAAGAGTGCCGTGCGTGACCGTTGCCAGATGGGTTTTCAACTCGTCGTAGGTCAGCTCGCATTCCCACCGACGATGGTATTCCTGCGCCAGCTCCAAGGCAGGGTACTTGTCCGGATCGAGCAAGTCCGTGAGAAGGCGGCACTTCTCTTTGCCGTTCACTTGGTACTCGATCATCCGCATCTGGAGCACAATGCGGCGTGTCGTGTTGTTGGGCGAACGCTTTCGTCGGCCACCCTTCCTCTTGCGTCCGGCGACCCCAGTTTTCTTCCGTCGCCTCCTGGCTTCCTTGGTCTTCTTGGTCGCCACATCGTCGTCCCCCTCCACTTGGACGAGCCAGGAGCCATCGCTTAACTGGCGAAGCTTCTTCGGTTTCCAGCTCTTGGAGATGCGCCCCAGAACGTGAGCGCCGCTGGACATGAAGGCTGCGAACTGTGCAACCGAAGAGCAGCCACGATCCTTCATCACCAGGTCGTCGGGGCCGAGGTGCGCAACGAACTTCCGTGCCAGGTCCCGCTCGGAATCGGTGCAGCGCCCGAACGCGACGTCCCTGACCTCTCGCGTTTGCGTGCTCACCAGAGCCACGGCAAGCATCTGCGGGAAGGCTGCCTTTCCGCGAGACGCCTTCGGCCGTCCAAAATCTTTCACGTTGGCCGGAGTGTCTGGAAGGGTGAATCGGACGCCGTCGTAGCCCCAGGTCCGCAGCCCCAGGAGCGAGGCCACCGGCCTCACCTGGGCTGCGAACGACTCGAAGAGCAAGGCGAGCGGCTCTACGCCAAGGCGCTTCCTTCCGTGGCAAACCGCCTCTGGTGTGACCGCCACCAACGAAAGCTCCGGCTCCATCTCCCGCAGGAGGTTGAGCACCTTCTTCAGGACGTTCTGGATGCTCAACGATCGGTAGAGCGGCAGAAAAACAACAAGCGTGATCCGCACCAGAGCGCCCAGCGCCCTCTTCCGCTTCTCCCACTTCCCCGATTGATCCAGAGCCGCCGCAGCCTTCTCGCGAAACCCAAGATGAGAGAAGACGGCGGGGGTGAACTTCTCCGAGGTGTTTGCCAGCACATGGTGCATCGTGGTACTCAGCAATGGCGATCCTCCCTGAACTGTTTTGCTTCAGGGGCTGTGTACCATGGCCCCGAGTTCGTGGGGGGGTCGTTCGTGCTTCAGGGGGCAGCGTCATGGTCTTAACTCAGGGGTATTGTCTCTAGGAGCCTGTCGGAGATTCGCGCTGACGCGCGAACTCCGACACGCTCCAGTCCGGAGTCCGGAGTCTGGAGTCCGGAGCTCGGCCGGGCCTGAAAGGCTCATCTGAACCGGGCCGAAGGCCCGTCCGGCATACCTCCGGAC
>JBEBGG010000052.1:0-22988 GCA_040081555.1 Vicinamibacterales bacterium | reverse complement strand
GGCGTCAGTGGCTGAACCAGCAACAGTGTCCCACTGGCCAGGTTTTCATCTCTACGAGTGGCGACTACCGTGCCGATCACTCTGGCCAGGTTCATTCACTCACCGTAATGGTGTCGATGATGCCGACGATCGCAGCGTCCACCGGGCAATCCTTGAGCCCTGACGCCATGCGAGCCGAGCTACCGCTCACGACAAGCACCGTCTCGCCAACACCGGCATCGACCGTGTCGATGGCGACAAAATGATTGCCGTCAGCTTTGCCTTTGGGGTCGACGGGACGAACGACCAGTAGCTTGGTGCTGACCAGCCTGGGGTCCTTGCGTGTGGCAACGACCGTCCCGACGATTCTTGCGACGAGCACGTCGGCCTAAGCCTTCGCGCTGCTGGCCTTGCCAATCGGCAGAGCGTCTTCGAGATTGGCGTGCGGACGGGGTATCACATGAACGGACACCAGTTCGCCCACGCGGCGGGCGGCGGCGGCGCCTGCATCGGTTGCCGCCTTGACGGCAGCGACATCGCCACGGACGATCGCGGTCACGTAGCCGGCCCCAATCTTTTCCCAACCGACCAGTGTGACCTTCGCGGCCTTCACCATCGCGTCGGCGGCCTCGATCATCGCGACCAGGCCCTTTGTTTCGATCATCCCAAGCGCCTCACCCATTACCGTCTCCTTGTAGCTCTGTTCCGCGCAAGACTCTGGTGCGCGCCCCGTCGACCATGCGGCGTCAGCGCAGATTGCGAATGGCTTCCTCAACCAGCGCAGAGAGTTCGCGGTATGTTAACCGAATTTCCTCGTCATCCCGGCCGGATGCTGGGACGATGGCAGGTCCGTCGCGTCCCTCCGGCACCAGCCTGAGGCCGCCGCCTTCGGGTGCATCAACCACTTGGCAGGTGGCGGGCGTCGAGCCAGACACCAGGTCTACGAGCGCCGCGGGATCGGAGCAGATGGGCGCAGGCGCTTTGATCCCGTATGTGCCACGCAGTTCCTGAAGCCGCGCCACTTCCTCCCGGGCGAGGAGGTTCTCGCCACCAAGCAACCGGGCCACGAGGCTGATCTTCGCGAAGTGCTCGATCGTCTCCATCTTGAAGTACGCCGCGAAGACGTCCGATCCCACCGTGAGCGCGCCGTGGTTGGCCAGCAGCATGCCGTCGTGGGCCCTGATGTACTTGCCGACCGCCGCCGGCAGCTCGGCCGTGGACGGCGTCGCGTACTCCGCGATGGGAATACTGCCGAGCGTCGTGAGCACCTCGGCGAGTACCGCACGGTTCAGTGGAATGCCTGCGACGGCAAAACCTGTGGCGATAGGCGGATGCGCATGCACCACGGCCTGCGCATCCGGCCGCTGGCGATACACCTCAAGGTGCATCAGCATCTCCGACGACGGGTCGCGATCGCCCTGAATCTTGCGCCCCTCGAGGTCGGTGACGCACATCATGTCTGGCGTCATGAACCCCTTACAGACACTCTTCGGGGTCATGAGTAACCGATCGGAGCCCAGCCTGACGCTGATATTGCCGTCATTGGAGGCGGTGTAGGACCGAGCGTAAAGGCGCCGGCCGACCTCGACGATGTTTGCGCGCAGCGCCGACTCGGGAGTCGTCATGCGGAGCGCCCGCTCACAGACTCCGCGCGGCGACCACCCGATGAGCCGTGAGCGAGGTAGCGGTCCCGACAGGTCGTCGAGCAGAAATACAGCGCCTCATGGCCTTGCGCGAGCACAATCGAGCGCTGCGGGACGACGAATGTGCCGCAGATGGGGTCGCGCGCCATCTGCACGCCGCGCTGCGGCACATGGGACCCGGGTGGCGGTTGGGGGCCGCTGACTCCTGCAATAACACCATTCCAGAACCTGGACAGCGCGCGCACCAGCAGGAAAGCCAGAATCGAGTAGAAGACGACCCTAATCATCTACGCACCAGGGCGAGACGTGGGGGCGCTACCAGGGTGCGCAGCGCGCAGACTCTCAAGACCGCGCTTGGCGGCCTGCCCTTCCGGGCTGTCTGGCGCCAGCTGTAGCACCTGCTGCCAGGCGGCCTCGGCGCCAACGAGATCTTGCTTGCCGAAGGCCTTCACTACGCCGACATTCAGCAGAGTCTTCACGTGCTTCGGATTCGACTTCAGCGAATGCTCGAACTGTTCGAGCGCGCGATCCAATTGATTCGTGTAGTACAGGCTCACGCCCAGATCGGTGCTCACATCTGCATCGTTGGGTGCAAGCTTCAGGGCTTCGCTGTACCACGTGATGGCCTCCGGGTAGCGCTCGGCATCAAAATACAGGTTGGCGAGCTGCACTCGCGGCGAGGCGTTGGTCGGCTCCTTCTCAGCCGCGGCCTTAAGGGCGGACACTCTCGACTCATCAAGCGGCGCAGCTGGCGGAGCGACTGGCGTCTGGGTGCCTGCCCCCTCGGGCGCCGATATCACAGTCGCCGCGCCACTGCGGACGATCACCTGCTGGCTGCCGATCACCCATCCAGCGATCAACCCAAACGCTATTCCCGCGAGACCAAAGCCAATCGCATCAGACTTCATAACAATGCTCGATCATAACGGATCGGGCGTCAGTGATGAGTGGCGGGCCGGAGCACGGCGATATATTCGCGAAGCACCGTCTCCAGCCCGACAAACAGCGCTCGGGAAATAATCGCGTGACCAATTGACACCTCGTCCAGATGCGGTACGTCACGAAAAATCAGCAGGTTCTTGAGGTCGAGGTCGTGCCCAGCGTTGACCCCAAGTCCATAGCCGTGTGCCAGTGCCGCCGCCTCAGCGTACGAATCAAACGAACGCATGGCGGAAGAAATACCGCCCTCGAATGCGCGAGCGAACGGCTCGGTGTAGAGCTCGACGCGGTCGGCGCCCAAATCACGGGCCAGCTCGATGGCCTTGGGCTCGGCGTCGACGAAGACGCTGACACGAATGCCGCGCTTCTTGAAGTCCTCGATCACGTCAGGCAGGCGATCAGTCTGCGGTCCGTGTTGCCAGCCAGCCTGGCTCGTGACCTCCCCAGGCGCAACCGGTACAAGTGTGCACTGATCGGGCGCAATCTCGTGCACGAGTTCGATGAGCTCTGGACGGGGGTCGCCTTCGATGTTGAGCTCGACGATCGGACGGCGATCGTGGAGCGCCGTCGCCACTTCGCGTACATCGTCCGGCGTGATATGCCGGCGATCGGCCCTCGGATGTACCGTGATCCCGGCAACGCCAGCATCAAGGCACACGCGGACGGCATCGAGCACACGCGGCTCTCGGCCGCCGCGTGAGTTGCGCAGCGTCGCCACCTTGTTCACGTTCACCGACAGGCGAATCACGCCGACACTCCAAGCTGCTCCTGGACGACGTCGATGATGTCCTGCGCCCATCGACGGATGTCGTCAGAGTCCTTGCCCTCGAGCATGACGCGCAACAGCGGCTCGGTGCCAGAGTAGCGAACTAACAGTCGGCCCTGGTCGGCCACGTGTGCCTCGATACGCCGAATCGTGTCGGCTATCGCGGGCACCGACATCACATCTACCTTCTCGCGCACACGCACGTTCAGCAGCACCTGTGGATAGCTCACAAGGTCTCCGGCCAGCTCGCCCAGTGATCGGCCGGTTGTCGCGATGGCCCTGATCACGTTCAGGGCCGTACACATGCCGTCACCGGTGAAGAGGTAGTCGGCAAAGATGATGTGCCCGGACTGCTCACCGCCGAGCGACAGGCCGCGCGCCTGCATTTCCTCCATCACGTACTTGTCGCCCACGGCGCAGCGCACCATCCCGATGCCGAGGTCGCGCAACGCGATCTCCAGACCGATATTGCTCATCACTGTGGCGACAATGGCGTTACCAGCCAGGCGCCCCTCGTCACGCAACTGGCGAGCGCACAGCAGAAGCACTGCGTCGCCGTTAACCACTCGACCGTGGGCGTCAACAAAGATCGCCCGATCGCCGTCTCCATCAAACGCCACACCCAGATCGGCGCCATGCCGGACAACCGCGGCAGCGAGCAGCTCCGGGTGCGTCGAACCACAGCCAAGGTTGATGTTGCGGCCATCTGGTGATGCCCCGATGACAAGCGGTTCAAAGCCGAGGCGGCGGAACAGGGCTGGAGCAACCGTCGTCGTTGCCCCGTTGGCGCAGTCGATCACCAGTCTGAGTCGGCGGGCGGCGGCCACGTCAAGTACCTGCTCGAGATGCGCGAGATAGCGGCCAACGAGATCCTGGCGGGCAATTTCTCCGCTGGCGCCTTTACGCACTGACCAGGATCGATCGGCCACGATCGTCTCGATCTGTCGCTCGACGCGCTCGGTGAACTTCTCCCCGCTGCCAGAGAACACCTTGATGCCATTGTCCGCAAACGGGTTGTGCGAAGCGGAGATAACGACGCCGAGGTCGTAGTGAGCGGTGCCGGTCAGATAGGCAACGGCCGGCGTTGGCACCACGTCGACGCTGGTCACCACCGCGCCCTCGCCCATGGCGCCCTGAGCCAACGCCTCCTCTATCCACAGACCGGATTCCCTCGTGTCCCGACCGATGAGCATCTGTGTGGCGGCGCCTCGATGCGGGAGCACGCGGACCAAGGCTGCACCAAGACGCTGGATGGTGTCACGGTCGAGCGGTGCCACGCCCGCAGTGCCACGAACGCCGTCAGTGCCAAACAATCGGGGAACGGAGACCTGGTTATTTGTCACGGCGGACGCGCACCTGGACGCTGGGAGGGTTGGCAATGATAACGCTGCCGTCGACATGCGGATCGACGCGCACCGTGAGGGTGTAATCACCGGGACCGAGGCTCGAAAGATCAACCCAGGGGAACAGAGCGGATGGATTCACGCTTCCAAGTCCGCCACTACCGCTTGCGAGAATCAGGTCGACCGCCGACGGCATGACCTCTCCTGACAATCCCGGCGGCGTGGCGCGCAGGTGCACCGCGCGCCGCCCAATCACATTCTCCGCGGGCACCGGGACAATCTGCACGGTCACCTCCGCGGGGCCTGGATTCTTGAGCCGAAGCGCCGGACCACCAAAGCCCACGGTGACGCGGTCAACGACATCTCGGGTGGCCCCAGCCACCGATACCGGATCGGTGGTGGCTTCTGTCACTCGCTCAATCACGCTTTCAGGGCCAACCACTTCAACACTCGCTGGATTCACGGCTGTCGTACCGACGCGAAAGCCAGCCGCCGGCGAGCCCTCGATCGCCGGCACCACCGGTACGAAGCGCGTCAAGGAATTCTCGAACGACAGCGCGATGCTTTGCGGAGACACATCCACCACCCGAACGTCGAAGGGAACGCGGATCTGTTCTGGCGCAATCTGAAACAAGCGTCGGCCCGGACGCACGGTCCGGAGATCCAGCACACCAACAACATCCCCCGGGCCCAATCGACCGAGTGTGCCGGAAGAACCGCGGACCCTCACATCGATGAACGACGGAGCGTCGGCTCCCAGTTCCAGACCGGGCGGGAAGTGCTGTAGCTCGATCGGTACGCGGAGTCCACGTTCGACGGTTTGCTCGCCTGCCACCACCATCCACAGCAGAGTGGCAATGGCGACGGACCAAACCTTTAGACCGAAATGGTGAAACGGCCACATGCGTTTCATGAGGACGTCACCTGCTGCACGTCGAGTTCGCTCCCCCGCTGCAGGATCAATGCCCGAAGTCGAGCCCGTAGTCGCTCCGGGGTGAGACTACGTTCAATCTGCCCATCGGCGACAATCGAAATGCTGCCTGTCTCCTCAGACACCACGACGGCAACGGAATCGTTTTCTTCGGTGAGTCCGATGGCAGCTCGATGGCGAGAGCCAAGCTCCTTGCTCAATTTTGGATTCACCGTCAACGGGAGGAAGCAGGCCGCCGCGGCGACGCGTTCCTCCTGAAGAATCACTGCACCATCGTGCAGCGGCGATGATGTCTGAAAGATGCTCAGCAATAGGTCGTACGAGAGAACGGCGTCGAGGGGGATGCCACCCTCGATGTAATTGCGCAGTCCGATCTCACGCTCGACCGCGATGATGGCACCGGTGCGCTGTTCGGCGAGCAACTTCGCCGCAACGACGAGTTCCTCAATCGCGTCCTCCGCGGCCGACGAACGGGCTAAGTAGCGGAAGAACGAGGCACGGCCAAGATGCGCTAGCGCGCGGCGAATGTCTGACTGAAACAGGACAATCAAGGCAAACGGCATGTACGCGGCCGCATTGCGAATCAGCCAGTTGACTGTCTCCAGCCGAGAAAACCGCGAACCGTAAAACAATGCGACGAAGAGGCCGCCGCCGATCGCCATCTGCACGGCGCGCGTCCCGCGAATCAGCTTCAGCACCTCGTAAACCACGAGCGACACCACGAGAATGTCGAGCGCATCCCACCAGCCGATCGGTGGGCGCTGAAGGAGGGTGGTGAGCCAGGTCATCACAACGTATCTAGGTCCGGGTGCCCAGGCGTCGCTGCATGCCGCCGGATCTGTTCAGCGACTCTGACGACCTGCACCATCTGGCTGACGGCGTGCACGCGAACAATATGGGCTCCGCCCATTACTGCTGCCGTCACAGCTGCCGCAGTTCCCCAGTCGCGCTCGAGCGCCGGCCGCCCACTCAGGGCATCCGACATGAACGACTTTCGGGAAGGCCCGACAATCACCGGACGGCCAAGCGCCAATGAGAGCTCCGATACAGCGGCGAGCACACCATAGCTATGCTCGGGCCGTTTGGCAAATCCGATTCCTGGATCGACAATCACCGCCTCTCTCGGCACGCCGGCGGTGACAGCGCGCTCGATGGCGAGCTCAAGTTCGGCCACGACCTCCGCGTGGAGATTGTCGTAGTGCGCCTGGGCATACATACTGCGCGATCGTCCTCGGGTGTGCATCACAATCAACGCGCCCCCGGCCGCCGCGACTGCCTGCCCCATCCCCGCGTCGTACTGTAGGCCGCTGATGTCGTTCACAATCTCGGCACCGGCAGAGAGCGCTTCACGCGCGACCACCGCCTTGTAGGTGTCCACCGACACTGGAATCCTGACCCGCTTGACGACAGCCGTGATCGCCGGGATAACCCTGGCGCGCTCTTCATCCACAGTCACCGGCGGGGATCCCGGACGTGTCGATTCGCCTCCGAGATCCAGGAGGTCGGCGCCGTGCGCCTGCATCTCGAGTGCGATGTCCACCGCCTGCTCTGGAGAGATCAGCGCCCCCGAAGCGAATGAATCCGGCGTGACATTGATAACGCCCATCACGAGCGGCCGACCGCCGAGCAGAAGCGACGAACCACACGGAAGGGGGATGCTGAAGCAGGCGCGAGGCGGGAAGTGCACGGCGTGATCGGGAATTCTGGCCGTGGTTGTCTGAATTCCCAATTCGCGCCGTGCGCGCTATTCCTGCGGAATCGGTTTGCCCATCACCGGAACAATCGGGCTGCGTTCCTTGCGAGAGCGCGACGGCTCTTCATCCGCGACCGCCGCGCGTGGTGCCGCCGGCTTCGGCTCCTCGATCGGCAGGCCAGCCGCCAAACGACGGACCTGTTCAGCATCGAGGCTCTCGTGCGCCAACAGGGCTTCGGCCATTTGAACCAGCGCGGCCTTGTGCTCCCTGAGCAGGGCATGGGCCCGCTCGTAGTTCGACGTCACGAAGTGTTTCATCTCCTGGTCGATCTTGAGCGCCGTATCTTCGCTGTAATCCTGGTGCTGTGCGATCTCGCGACCAAGGAAGATCTGCTCCTCCTTCTTTCCGAAGGTGAGCGGCCCCATCTTGTCACTCATACCCCATTCGCACACCATCTGTCGGGCCATCTCGGTGGCGCGCTCGAGGTCATTGCCGGCACCGGTGGTGAGGCTATCCATCGTGATCTCTTCCGCAATCCGGCCGCCGAGAAGAATCGCGATGCGATCGTTGAGATAGTCGCGCGAATAGTTGTGTTTCTCGTCCAGCGGCAGCTGTTGCGTCAACCCGAGGGCCATCCCGCGCGGAATGATCGTAACCTTGTGAATAGGATCCGCATGAGGCAGGAGTACCGCAAGCAGAGCATGTCCAGCCTCATGAATGGCCGTGACGCGCTTCTCCTCCTCACTGATGATCATCGAGCGACGCTCGGCTCCCATCAGCACTTTGTCTTTCGCGAACTCAAAGTCGTGCATGCGCACGACCTTCTGGTTGTAGCGCGCCGCGTTGAGCGCCGCTTCGTTCACAAGGTTTGCCAGATCCGCCCCTGAGAAGCCCGCGGAGCCGCGCGCCAAGACGGCCACGTCCACATCGTCGGCCATCGGAATCTTGCGAGTGTGCACCGAGAGGATGCCTTCGCGGCCCTTCACATCCGGGCGATTCACAACGATCCGGCGGTCAAAGCGGCCGGGGCGAAGAAGGGCTGGATCAAGGACGTCCGGCCGATTCGTGGCCGCGACAAGAATCACGCCCTCGTTCGATTCGAAGCCGTCCATCTCGACCAATAGCTGGTTGAGCGTCTGCTCGCGTTCGTCATGCCCCCCGCCAAGACCAGCACCACGATGGCGGCCGACCGCATCGATTTCATCGATGAAGACGATACAGGGAGCATTCTTCTTGCCCTGCTCGAACAGGTCACGCACACGCGAGGCGCCGACGCCGACGAACATCTCGACAAAATCTGAACCGCTAATCGAAAAGAACGGCACGTTTGCTTCGCCAGCAACCGCGCGCGCCAACAGCGTCTTGCCTGTGCCTGGCGACCCCATGAGCAGCACGCCCTTCGGGATCCGACCACCAAGCTTCTGGAACTTCTGCGGTTCCTTCAGGAACTCGATGATTTCCTGGAGCTCGTCCTTCGCTTCGTCCACGCCCGCAACATCCTTGAACGTGACCTTCTTCTGAGAACTGGACGACAGCTTCGCCTTGCTCTTGCCAAATGAGAGCGCCTTGTTGCCGCCGCTCTGCATCTGTCGCATGAAGAACACCCAGAAACCGATCATCAGCAGCACGGGCGCATAGGAATAAAACAGCGACGCCCACGGGCTGGCTGTCTCTTCCTTGGACGACACCGCCACGCCGCGCTCAATCAACTTGTTCGCCAGGCCCTCGTATTGGGTCGGCGCGTAGGTCCGAAAAGTCTGGTTCGGATTGTCTTTAGTCACACCGGTGACTTCCTGACCGGTGATGACGACATGGGAGACCGAGCCCGCATCGACCTGGGTCATGAACTCACTGAACGTGAGTTGATGGTCGCGGGTCTGCAGCCTGGTGGAAAAGTTCCAGATCAGCACGCCAGCAACGACGAGCACCATCCAGAACAACAAGCTCTTTACAGTCGAGTTCACACCGAGCCTCCAACAGCCTTAAGTCTCAAGATTATCACGCTTTGCGCAGAGTCTCTCACGCGAAACGCCTCGTCGATCGAATGCCCCGCGACCCAGACGATTCTATCGGCCGAATCGACCACCAGCGGGACCCGGTCACGGACCTCTCGAGCGACCTTTCGGTCGGTGAAGAAGTCCTGCAGCTTCTTCCGACCGTCGCACCCAAGCGGCTGAAACCTGTCCCCTGGCCGCCGGTTGCGGACCGCCAGCCTCTCTGCCGCCGCCATCTGGACTGCAGCAACTTCCCGGGAACCCGCCGGGCCCGCCCATGAGGCGACGACCTCAGCGGAGACGGCGGCTTTGGCGTCTTCGACGTGCACCTCTCCAGGAACAGGCAACAAATGGTGAAAAGAGTTCGGCACGTCGGGACGCCAGCGACCGCGATGGCCGACCGGTCTACCGGTTAAGACGACGTGCTTGGCGATACGTTCCACGCGGACACCCGGGCCGTCGAAGGCAAGCATATTGCCGCGCGCCACCTCGAGTACGCGCTCGACTTGCGTGAACGACACATGTCGCATTCCGGAGACGCGGCTCAAAGAGGTGTGAATGACGGCGCGGGCGACAGCAAGTGGCGCTTGCAGCAAGGGGCGGGCCTCCATTACCGCTCGGCACTTCGAATCTTCACAGAATCGCGCCAGCCAGTCCCCCGACTCTCCCTCGAGATGGGCATGCTGAGCCTGCATCAGCGTCGCCTCATCAGAGAGGACATCGACGATGGCTGGATTGAATTGACTTGCAAGCCACGGAATCAACTCTGCACGAATCCGGTTCCGCGGGATGGATCGGTCCTCATTCGACTCATCGAGACAATAGCAAGCGCCGCGCGCCTCGACATAACGGCGCAACTCGTCTCGATGGCAATCGAGCAGCGGGCGAATCGCGATGCCGCTCCGCGGGTGCATTCCGGCTAACCCCCTCGGCCCTGCCCCTCGCAACAGCCGGAGGAGAAAGGTCTCGGCCTGATCGTTGCGCGTATGGCCAAGGGCGACGGAATCTGCACCAAGGGACGCCGCCCCGCGCAAGAAAAATGCATGCCTGACCGTGTGCGCCACGTCTTCAACCGAACGGCGTTCCTGACGAGCGAGGGCGCCAACATCCGCTCGGTCGGAGAGGAAGGGTAGCCCGAACCGAGCGGCGAGTTCAGAGACGTGCTGCTCGTCGGCGCCCGCCCCCGGACGTAGCTGATGGTTAAAGTGGAGAACACCGGCGAGCTGCAATTCATTGGCGCGGCGCAGTTCGTCGAGCAGATGCAGCAGAGCGACAGAATCCGGACCGCCAGAAACCGCCACCGCCACGCGCGACGACGCCCCAGCCAGGTCGTGCTGCCGAATCGTGCGCCGGACGGCCTCGAGCAGCGGCATGTTGGACGGAACTGACAGACCCGACGTCGCCACAACGTCGAATCGGAACATCATGGTGCCGGAGGGCGGATTTGAACCGCCGACCCCGCGCTTATGAGACGCGTGCTCTCACCAACTGAGCTACTCCGGCAGGAATCGTTGATTGTATTACGTCCACCGTTCCCGCTCAACGGTCGAAACTAGGCAATCAACATCGCGTCGCCATAGCTGTAGAAGCGATAACCCTGAGCGATAGCCTCACGATAGGCGGCCAGCGTCCGCTCGCGACCGGCCAACGCGGACACTAGCATCAGCAGCGACGACTGCGGCAGGTGAAAGTTGGTCAGCAGCCCACTAACGATTCGAAACGCGAATCCTGGATAGATGAACAGATCCGAGTGACCCGAGCCCGCTGCGATGCGCCCGTTATGCGCCCCACCCACAGATTCCAGCGTGCGCGTCGTCGTCGTGCCGATGGCGATGACTCGGCGGTTTTCGTCGAGAGCACGGTTGATGGTACGAGCCGCGTCGGCTGACACTTCATAGCGCTCGCCCTCGATCTGATGATCTTCGACACGGTCGACGCGTACCGGCTGGAACGTACCGTAGCCGACATGTAACGTCACCTCCGTCCGCTCGACGCCGCGGGCGGTAAGCGCCGCGAGAATCTCCGGCGTGAAGTGCAGGCCGGCTGTCGGCGCAGCAATCGAACCACTCGCCTGCGCGTACACCGTCTGATACCGCGCCCGATCCGAAGGTCGATCCGGGCGGTGAATATACGGTGGCAGCGGCATGTGGCCGTTCTGCTCAATGGCCCCCTGCACATCGCTACCATCGTCGGTCCACAGGCGAACCGTGCGGCGGCCGGAGAACTGGCGGTCGAGGACCTCGCCGTAAAGCGCCACCGGCCCGTCGAAACGCATTCGCGCTCCCGGCTTCAACTTCTGCCCTGGATGCACCAATGTGGTCCATCGCTCGTTTGCAAGGCTCTCGGAGTCGAGGCGGTGGACAAGCAAACACTCTACGGCGCCGCCGCTCGGATCTCGATGACCGAGCAACCGCGCAGGAAACACGCGGGTGTCATTGACGACGATTAGGTCACCCGGGCGGAGTAAGGCGGGGAGGTTCACAACGAGATCGTGCGCAATGTCGCCTGAGTCGCGGCCAAGACGGAGCAGGCGCGAGGACCCGCGGGCGGCCGCCGGCTCCTGCGCGATAAGCGCGTCAGGGAGCTCAAAACTAAAATCGCGAACCAGCATCCCCATCAGATTAGCTTGCCCAGATCAATGTGTCCGCGGTACCAGCCGTGCTCTCCACGGGTCCCAGCGGCGAGTGCCGTCAACCGTGCCCCTCAAGGCTGAGCGTGGACCGTCGGCGGGTCGTGCGTAGACTCGGTCGCACTGTTCCGCACGAGTCTGCGGCGCCACGAGGGACCAGGAAGGGAGCTGCTCGCCGAGGGCGGCCTGGAGCGTGCGCAGTGTGTGGAGTCGGCGCCCGGCATCCACGCCGCTCCCGCCTGCTCAGATGCCCCAGCGCACCAGTACCGACCCTACGGTGAATCCGGCGCCGACCGATGCCAGGAGCACCAGGTCGCCCTTCTTGAGCCGCCCACTCTCGACGGCGTCGTTCAGCGCCAGCGGAATCGTCGCAGCTGTGGTATTGCCAAAGCGCTCGATGTTGATGACCACCTTGTCTTGCGGCACCTCGAGCCTTTCGGCAGCCGACATGATGATCCGGCGATTCGCCTGGTGCGAGACAAACAGCGACAAGTCGCTTGTCTTCAGGCCGTTGCGTTCGAGTAGGCGACGGGCGATCTCCTCGGTCTTGCGCACCGCAAACTTGAACACCGCCTGGCCGTCCTGCTTCACGTAGTGCATGCGTCCGTCAACCGTCTCATGCGATGCCGGGCGCGCGCTGCCGCCGGCGGGCATACAGAGAGCGACGCCGCCCCCGCCGTCGATCTCGTGCTCGTAGTCGAGAATGCCCGCGCCATCGTTCGTCGCCGACACGACGACGGCACCAGCGCCATCACCGAACAACACGCAGGTCGATCGATCTGTGTAGTCGATGATGCTCGACATGACGTCGGCGCCAATGACCAAGGCATGATCGACCCCGCCGCCAGCCACAATTTGACTTGCCACCGTAAGCGAGTAGGTAAAGGCCGAACAAGCCGCGCTCAGATCGAAGCCCCAGGCGTTCACCGCACCGATCTTGTGCTGTACCAGACACGCGGTGCTTGGGAACATCATGTCGGGCGTCACGGTCCCGACGACAATCAAACCGATCTGCTCAGGCGTCAGGCCTGCAGCGGCGACCGCCTTGAGCGCTGCCTCCTTGCCAAGGTCCGATGTCGCCACCCCTGGATCCACGATGTGCCGTTCGCGAATGCCCGTACGCTGAAGAATCCACTCGTCAGTGGTCTCGACCATGCGCTCAAGGTCCTTGTTGGTCAGGAGTCGGGGCGGGACGTAGGTCGCAAGTGAGGCGATGGTCGTCGGACGGCCCACTAGGCGCGACTTTCTCAGGATCGGATGCTCAGCGGCTACCACAGTCGTGAATCCCTTCCGGGCACAGGAAGCCCGAAGTACGCGTATGCCCGCGGCGTCGCCACTCGACCTCGCGGCGTTCTATCCAGAAATCCGATCTGGATGAGGAACGGCTCATAGATATCTTCAATCGCATCTTTTTCTTCGCTGATCGCGGCAGCGATGCTATTCACGCCCACTGGGCCGCCACCAAATTTCTCAATGATGGTCATCAACAGCTTGCGGTCAATCTCATCGAAGCCATATTCGTCGACCTCAAGCAGCTTCAGCGCCGCCTCTGCCACGCTCAGAGTAATGGTGCCGTCGGCACGGACCTGCGCATAGTCGCGGACCCGTCGAAGTAATCGGTTGGCAATGCGCGGTGTGCCGCGCGAACGTTTGGCGATCTCTGCGGCGGCAGCATCGTCGGTCGGGACGTTCAGAATTCGGGCAGAGCGCCGCACAATCTCATTGAGGTCTGCTGCCTCATAGAACTCGAGCCGGTGCACGATGCCAAAGCGGGCGCGTAGCGGCGATGTCAACAGGCCGGCGCGTGTCGTCGCGCCTATGAGCGTGAATTTCTGCAGTGGAACCTTGACAGAGCGAGCGCCCGGGCCTTGACCAATGACGATATCAAGCTCGTAGTCCTCCAAGGCTGGATAAAGGATTTCCTCGATCACCGGTGACATACGATGAATTTCGTCGATGAACAGCACGTCGCGCTCGCCAAGATTTGTGAGGATACCCGCGAGGTCACCAGGTTTTTCAAGGACAGGCCCGGAGGTGGTGCGTACCGCTGCGCCGAGCTCGTTACCGATGACGTAGGCGAGCGTCGTCTTACCCAGCCCAGGGGGGCCATACAGCAGCACGTGATCGAGCGCTTCGCCCCGCTTGAGCGCCGCTGCGATCGACACCTGCAGGTTGTCCCGGACGCGATCCTGGCCAATGTATTCGTTGAGCGACCGAGGGCGAAGGCCGACTTCGTATTGGGCGTCTTCTTCAGCACGGGCCGCCGTAAGGACACGGTCGTCAGTCATGGCTGGGGAGAGCGGACACCTGCGATTCACGGACCAGCGGTTACCGCGAGAGCTCGCGAAGGGCCCGCCTGAGGACCTGCTCGAAATCAGCTGAGGGCGTCGCCTTCAGCGCCGACTCGACCGATCGTTCGGCGAGGGGGCGATGATATCCCAGGTTGATCAGGGCCGACAGCAGGTCGTCGCGCAGAACCGGCGACCCGACGCCGCTGCCCAACGGCCGATCGGACGGCAAGGTCTTCGGGAGACGATCCTTTAGCTCCAGCACGATCCGCTCGGAGGTCTTCTTACCAACTCCAGGAATGGACGTCAGCCTCGCAACATCGGTGTGCTCAATGGCCCGCATGAGATCGTCAGGCTCGATGCCCGACAACACCGACAAGGCCAGCTTCGGCCCGATGCCGCTGACGCCGATGAGGCGCTCGAAGAGATCTTGTTCGAGCCTGGTCGCGAACCCGTAAAGGGCGAGCAGGTCCTCGCGCACGTGCGTGTGAATTCTGAGTGCGATGTCTGCACCAACTGAGCCGAGCGCGTAGAACGTGGACAAGGGCACGGACACGTCATAGCCCACGCCATTGACATCAACGATGACGCGGTTCGGTTGTTTGTCGTGGATGCGCCCGTGGAGGTGAGCGATCACGGTCGGGCAGGCCTGTAGCTGCGCCAGCTGGTTGCGGCCTTGTTACGCCGGACGGTGCCCGCCATCCGACCTCCCGTCAGACTCGCATGGGAATGACAAATCGCAACGGCGAGCGCATCCGCAGCGTCGTGCGGGGTCGGCAATTCAGGTAGGCCCAGAAGCAGCTTCACCATCTGCTGCACCTGCAATTTTTCGGCGCGGCCATAACCGACGACCGCACGCTTGACCTCCGATGGCGTGTATTCGGCGATCGGCAGGCCGGCTTCTACCGCAGCGAGCATCGCAACGCCGCGCGCATGGCCAAGCTTGAGCGCGCTTCGGGCGTTCGTTGCGAAGAAGAGATTTTCGATGGCAACGCAGTCCGGACGACATTCGGCGAGAATCGTCGTCAGGCGAGCATGAATGACAAGCAGCTTTTCTGGGAAAGAGGCGAGAGCAGATGTCTTGATGGCCCCGCTGAGAACCATGCGATGGCGAGAACCCTCGGCTTCGACGCAACCGTAGCCGGTGCGGTCGGAGCCGGGGTCAATGCCAAACACCCTCACGCGAGAGACGCCTCGATCTCCTTCTCTTCGATGTCGAAGTTCGCCCAGACATGTCGAATGTCGTCATGATCGTCAAGCGCTTCCATCAGCTTCATCATCTGCTGTGCCTGCTTGCCTTCGAGCTTGATGTGGTTTTGCGGAACCATTGAAAGCTCCGCCACCTCGGGTGCGATGCCGAGTCCCTTCACCGCGTCGAGGACGCTCTGGAAGCTGTCGATGGACGACAACACTTCCCAGTTGTCACCATCGTCCTGCACATCGTCGCCGCCGGCGTCGATGACCGCAGACATCAGCGCGTCCTCGTTCGCTTTGCTCTTTGGGACCACGATGTAGCCCCGTTTGGTGAACATCCAAGCAACCGCGTTGGTTTCCGCGAGGTTGCCGCCGTGCTTCGTCAGCATGTGGCGCAATTCGCCGACGGTTCGGTTCTTGTTATCCGTCAAGACGTCCATGATGACGCCGGTCCCACCGGGACCATACGCTTCGTACTGCGCCTCTTCGTAGGACACACCAGGCTCTTCTCCGGTGCCGCGACGGATGGCGCGCTTGATGTTGTCCTGCGGCATGTTCACGGCCTTGGCATCGGCAATGATCGTGCGCAGCCGAGGATTGGTGTCGGGATCCCCGCCACCGCCGCGCGCGGCGACCGTCAATTCCTTGATGATGCGCGTGAAGACCTTCCCACGCTTGGCATCAGCCGCGCCTTTTTTGTGCTTGATTGTGTGCCACTTTGAATGGCCGGACATGTTTAGAACTCCAGCGAAATCAGCGGAATCAGACAGAAAATCCTATCATAGCCGCCGTCTGGCCAAGATGATCCAGACATCTGCTCGCTCATCCCAGGGGCCACCCTGGTAGTCACCCAACACGAGGTCTACGTCGAAACCGGCCTTTTCGAGGCGACGCCGCATCGTAGCGATGGGCAAGGTTCGAAACGTCAGGTCGAAGCGGTGCTCCCTGGTCTCCTTGCCACGCCGCTCGATGTACGTCTGCTCAAACGTCGTCAGCCGCCTCTTGCGATCCTGCCTAACAGATTCAAGCAGGGTCAGGTGGGTGCCCTTTCCGGCTTTGCCACGCATCTGGATGCGCTGGCCGTACTCTTTCCAGTTCGGGACATCTGGCACAAGGTCTAGCCCGAATACGCCTCCCGGCTTGACGATGCGAGCAACAGCGTCGAGGGTCGCCGTGAGGTCGCGATCGCTGAGCAGCGACTGCAGAAGGCCATACGGCGCAATCACTGCGCTAAACGATGCATCGAGGAACGGCAGGGCCCGGATGTCCGCGCGCAGCAACGGCAACTTGCGCCGCCGCGCACGAGCGGGGGCTGGCGCCACCTTCAGGCTGCGTGCGCGCTTAGCAGCACGGTGCAGCATGGGTTCGGAGCGATCCACGCCGAAGAGCCGAACGCCGGCGCGCGCGAGGGGCAAGGAGATGCGGCCAGTTCCACAACCGAGTTCAAGGACTCGCCCTTTGATTGATCTCCCGATCTGGGTCCAGAAGGGGACGTCCTGGCGGCCAAGCGTCCGCGCGTTCTCCCAGTCGTAGAACGGGGCGTAGGTATCCCAGCCTTTCCAGCCCTCGCGTTTAGCCATCGCGCTCCATCATATGCGCGACCGCGAGCCCTTATCGAACGGCGGAGCGGGTTCCTAGTCTGAAACGGCCAGTTCGCCGGGGACGATCGGCCGAGTGCGCGGCAGGCGGCCGAGGCGCGCCATGTTGCCGACGAACGCCAGGACCCCGATGAAGATCGCAAGCTTGATCGAATCAGATATAGGCGTCCTCGGCATAACCTTCCACAAGAGCCACAAAATCGGCTGGGCCCAGCAGACCGCCCAGACGGATCCGTAGAAATAGCGGCGCTCGTGTCCTTCACCCTTAGTCGATGCCTTTACGCGCGGGAGCTGGCCGAGCAATCCCAGCAGCCAGATGCTCCCCGCGAGGAGGAAATACCACTGCCGGTAGATCTCCTTCAACGACCAGTGCCCAGTGAGGATAGCGACGACGAGCCCAGCTATATTGAGCACCGCAAAGGAGACGACCTCGCTCCACGCCATCGTGTAACACACACGCCGATAAAGCGGATTGGGACGGTCTTCGGTAAAGCGAATGATGTACGGCTTCGGCTCAACGCCAGGAAGCGCACCGCGCAAACCGGCGATGCCGGTGCCCAGCAATACCACTCCGAGCCAGATCGCCATCCGCGCATCAAAGCCGCGCTCGAAGAGGTCGAACGTCAGCGGTCCCGGCGCGATAAAGAATACGAAGATCCAAATCGGCCAATGGTTGAAACGGTAATGAAGCTTGTTGCGCTCCCTGATCTTTCGCTGGGATGCATATTCGACGGGAATCTCGGCCACGAACCTTATCTTTTATCAGAGACAGCGATCTCACTCAAACGCGACAGAACGATACCAGCGCACACTGAGAGATTCAGCGAATCGACGGCGGGTGAGATAGGAATCCGCACCGCGAGGTCGGCGTGAGCCATGGCGCGCTCTGTGAGGCCGAGGGATTCCGCCCCTAGTAGTACCGCGACGCGTGAAGGACGCCCGCGCGACGCGAATCGTTCGAGCGTATCGGCATCCGCATTCGGCGTGGTCGCCATCACCACAAAGCCCTCTGTCCTCAGATCGTCGAGGACCTGCGGCCACTCGACCGCCCTTGCGAAAGGCACCGATAGGACCGCTGCCATTGAAGTGCGGATCGCCTTTCGGTAATAGGGGTCGGAGCACGCGGGTGACAACACTACACCGTCGACGCCAAATGCCGCTGCATTTCTGAACACTCCACCGATGTTGTCTGCGTTTGCGCAGTTCTCAAGAACGACAAGTGTCCGGGCCGAACGAGCAAGGCCCAGCGGAGTTGAAGTGGGAGGTCGATCGGCAATCGCCAGACATCCCCGGTGTATATCGAAGCCAGCGATCACTTCGATCAACGCACCATCGGCAACAAAGACCGGCGTCCCAAATGGCAGGCGCTCAATCGTCGACTCCATCGCTAGCAGTGATGCGCGATTGAGCAGAAGCGAACGCACCCGAAATCGAGGCGTCGTCACCAGTCGCTCGACAACGAAGCGCCCTTCAGCGACCACGAATCCCCCGGCGACAGCCAGGGCCGGAGCGGCGACAGCACGATAGTCGGCGACGCGTGGATCGTCAGCCGTCGAGATGAAGATAGGGGAGCGCAAGCGTGTGGCCGAGATACGTTACCATTGCGCCTCGTTTGGCGATTCATCACCTCATGAGACGGCTGTTGCTGGCGGTCAGCGCGGTCCTACTCTCGAACGTCGTCTGTGCGCACACCGCACCGTTCACCTATCTCGACCTGCGAGTCGAGCGGGAGAGAGTCGAAGTAACTCTGGTTGCTCACGTCTACGACCTCGCGCACGAGCTGCGGCTGGAAATGCCGACGCAGCTCCTGGACGAAGCGATACTCGATGACCGACGCGCCGACCTGGTCGCGCTGCTTGGGGCGAGACTGACGTTCGGACAACCGGCGGCTGCAGTCTCTTGGACGACGATCAAGAGCCTCGCCGATCGACAATCGATCGCCTTGACCGGGCATGTTCCAAAGCCCGCCGGGTCCCTGCCGGTACACGCACAGATCTTCCCTTATGATCCGGCGCACCAGACTTTCGTCAACGTCTACGAGGAGGGCTCGCTGACACTGCAGACAATCCTCGATGCTTCGAAAACGAGTTTCGTCTATTTCTCAGGCTCGACTCCTTTGGGTATTCTCGCCGTGTTGCGGCGATTCGCCGCCGATGCCGTGAGGCACGTCTTCACAGGTGCCGAGCACTGGCTTGTCCTTGTCGGCCTCCTCCTGGTTGGAGGTGGACGAAGACTCGTCGCGCGGATACTGCTCGCGCTTATCGCGGCCGACTTCCTTACCACGGCACTGATCGTGTTTGGGTTTGCCCATCCATCCTCGCGCCTGATAGATCCGGCGTTGGCACTGAGCATCGTGTACGTTGGCGCCGACAATCTGATGGTACGAGGGGGGCATGACATGCGCCCATTGATCGCCTTGGCGTTCGGCACCCTGCACGGCCTGTGGTTCGGCGGAACGCTGGCCATGATGGACCTACCAAAGCAAGCGCTCGCTTGGTCGCTGTTATCAACCGACCTGGGCTCTATCATCGCGCATTCGGCAGCGATTGCTGTGATCGCCGGAATCCTTGTGATCGTCAGGCAGCGCGGCGACCAGGTGTCGGCCTGGATCACAGGCGTCGGATCGACTGCCGTAATCGTCGGGGGTGCCTACATGTTCATCCAGCGCGTTTTCTTTCCGGGACGATGGATATGGCCGAATTGACAGTGCCATCGCCGGCGTGCGACACGACGGCACGGCCACCCGGTACCACCAACGAGTCTTGGGACTGGTCTAGAGTCCGACGCAGCACATCAGTCGATACCGCGCATGCCAGGCGAGCCCGCCACGAAGAAGAAGATGATGCCGCCGTGTGGCTTAGCAGGTCTGCGCCGGCGGCCGCCAGGGGGGAACGTTCGGCCGGTGGCCATAGCGGTCGGGCAGCTACCGAGAAACGCCGAAACGCACTCGGCATGAAGTGTCACCGAATCCTGACGATAAGGAAATCGCCTCTCACCACCAGGCCCACCGCCCGGGCATGAGGCCGAGGTCAGGGTGGACGTCGCGCTCATGGAGTTCACCGATTACAAAGGGTCCGGAAACTCGAGAGCAGCGGGTCGGGCTGTCGGCGAGCGATCAAGGTCGCTGGGCTGGCAACCAGTCGAGTGTCGGCGTGAACCGCAGTTCGAAGCAGATGTGCCAACCGACCTCGTGCTCGGGCATCAGCGATCCGCCTGGCGACGGCTCTGGCTGCGGCAGGCGGGGCTGCTGAGTGAGGACCGGACCGGAAGACAGCCGGTGGCTGGTGGTGCCCGCGTCGTCTTGCCCGCGTCTTGGGCAGGAACGAACACCCCGCTCGCGCATGCCCCAGTGCGGCGGTGGTTCTTAGAATCGAGCGCCTATCAGAAGCGGTTCCAGACGTGGAGGAGCAGCGCGCAGTGGCATCGGCACCGATGCTGACCGGACAGCGCACACCGGCGACGCCCAGGCCTCATTACCCGCCAGGATTTTTGGCGAGGTATTGCTGATGATATTCCTCTGCATAATAGACTGGTGGAGCTGGCAGAATTTCGGTCGTGATCCTTGAGTGTCCTAAGGGCGTGATCGCTGCCTGGTACAGGTCGCTAGATTGCAGGGCGGCTTGCTCCTGTTCGTCGTCGAAAAGATAGATCCCCGACCTACACTGGTTTCTAACATCGTTTCCTTGTCGCATGCCCTGCGTGGGATCGTGGCTTCCCAGAACAGGCGCAGCAGCCCAGCGTACGTCACGACCAATGGGTCGAAGACCACCAGACCACTTCATTGTGACCAGTCATTCCGGCGCATACTTCACGGTACGTGGGATTCGGCGTTGACCCGGTGTCTATCCGGCCGCGGCCGAATAGACACCGGGTCGCTCCCAGAACCTGCGCTCTGCACCCCAGAAGCAGCCAAGACCTGACATCGCGAATTGCAGGCAGGGCGTCTGCAGGTGCTGGCATTTCCGCCGGCTCGCGAAGCGCCTTCACGCCTTCTCCGGCTGGCCATCGTCGGGACGGAACGTGAGTGACACTCCGTTGATGCAGTATCGCAATCCGGTCGGAGTGGGGCCGTCTGGAAACACATGGCCGAGGTGGCCACCGCAGCTTGCGCAGTGCACTTCGGTCCGGGCCACGAACAAGGTTCGGTCGACCGTCGTCTCGATGGCCTGATCTAGTGGCTTCCAGAAGCTCGGCCAGCCCGTGCCGCTCTCAAACTTCGTCTCGGAATTGAACAGTGGCTGGGCGCATCCGCCGCAAAGAAACAGCCCGTCGCGCCTCTCACGATTGAGTGGACTTGAGTTTGGCCGCTCCGTTCCATGGCACCGCAGAACCTGAAATTGATCCACTGACAGGACCGCCTCCCACTCCGCTTCCGTTTTCTCGGACGAAAACGTCTTATTTTTCACCGCCAGATCTTATCCCCGTCAGGGACTTCGGTTCATTGATTTCTGGCGGCGGTCTAAGCTGGGCCTGCCCCACATTCTGGCTTTCGGCCCGCGGCGGCGACGCCTCCCCGCCTCTCAGTGGCGGTCAGATTTCCAGTTCGGCGCTAGCGAGGGGGGGGCGGACAATGAAGAGGCGGCTCAACGAAGCCCAGACCTATGGGGTTCTTGCGCGGCGCGTGACGAGGCTGAGGCGGCGAGTCAGCGCTGGGTCAGCGACACGGCGGAATTCGGATCGGTGACAGCGGCAAAGCTCTATCTGGCGGTGGACCTCGACCCGTTCTTGAGGGCCGTGTGCGGGTGGGCCGTCAGCGCCATCAATGACCGCCATCTCACGATTCGGCCACTCGACATGGCCCCAAAACAGTCGTCGTTTCAATGCAGGACTGCTCCATCATTCCGACCATGACTGCGCCAAGGTCAGCGCCGCCTACCAAGGGGGCGCTGGCCTCGCACCGTATCGTCTGCAGCGCGAGCCGACGCGGCAATTGCTATGACAACGCCGCGACGGAAAGCCTCTTCTCGAGTGTCAAGAGTGAAACCCCGGATCGCCTCGCCAGACCGGCAGGCCAGTATGGAGTTGTTCGACTACATCGAAGTGTTCACGGCGGCAGTTCAGGCTGCATAGGCTAAACCCTCCACCAGATCGGATCACGCTCAGGGATGTCCATGGTGGCCTTCCGGTCGGGGCCGTGTGTCGCCGCCACGGCTCCTCGAAGGCGAGCTACTACTTGTCGCGGGCCACAGATGTGACGGGATGAGTGTGGCCAGCGGGTAGCGACACAGGGGCGCAAGAAGGAGAGGGGCCGCTGCAGAAGCTCATGACGGCTGAAGGCGGCACCTCGCCGGAGCTGCCGCCTCGATGAGCGGACCGAGGCGCGTACACAAAAAAAGCCCGCAAACGCGATGTTTGCGGGCTTTCTCGAGATAATGCCGGCAGCGACCTACTCTCCCACACAGTTTCCCGTGCAGTACCATCGGCGGTAGTTGGCTTAACTTCCGTGTTCGGAATGGGAACGGGTGTGACCCAACTCCTATGACCACCGGCAAACTTGCTGCCTGGGGTCCGTCAGCATGGGTGCGGCTTCTCTCGCCGCACAATCACTCATGCCTCCGGTCGTCCCAGACAATATTGCCTTCCATTATCTCTTTCAAAGAACGTTCTCTGCCACCTAGCAGCAGAGCCAACTGAATATCCTGCAAACGGTAGTTCAAACCGACCAACACGCAGCGTTTCTGCGTGCATTAACGCTTTGGATTCACAGACCTCTTTTGCAAGGCCATGAAAACGAAGTTATGGTCAAGCCTCACGGCTGATTAGTATCGGTAAGCTCAACATGTCGCCATGCTTACACACCCGACCTATCACCTGGTCATCTTCCAGGAGCCTTTAGGGGTCTTCCGACCCAGGGAGATCTCATCTTGTGGAGGGTTTCACGCTTATATGCTTTCAGCGTTTCTCCCTTCCGGACGTAGCTACTCGGCACTACCGCTGGCGCGATAACCGATACACTAGAGGTCCGTCCAACCCGGTCCTCTCGTACTAAG
>JBEBGG010000179.1:0-6549 GCA_040081555.1 Vicinamibacterales bacterium | reverse complement strand
ATCGTGAGGGGATAAGTCGTTGACCTGACTGTGAAATGAGGTGCGTCAGCATCGCTTGGTGGTTGTCGCCCGAGTCGCTTTCCAAGCGTGCTCCTTCAACCACTCGGACATCTCTCCGTCTTTAGAATCAGCGACTTGCGAGCGGCGGACGGATGATTATGACACACGTCCATTCGATTCCGGTCACAGACGGATTCGGACGGCTTCGGCACCAGGATGCCGCGAGGCGAACTCCATCGCGCAGTATTCCTCCGAGACTCCTCGTCGGCAACCGCGTGGCCCGTCAGGCTCGGGTTGTTGGTGACTCGCCCGGCAGCTTCCCTGGCGTCTTCCCGCTATGCGCGTACGCGCGCACCGGCCACGAGCAGCACGATGCCGCCGACCACCGCAACCGCTCCCAGCATCGGTGGCAGGGGCAGCGTGCGGTGCCGTTCAGCGGTCGCGTGCACGGGTCCGATGTCGATGACGGTCTCGCGCGTGGTGTAGTTGATCCCCTGGTAGGCCAAGGCCGCCACTCCCAGCACGATCAGGACGACGCCGATCATTGATGTGGATTTCATGACCAACCTCCCAGCCTTCAGACCACGCGGCGGCCACTGACCAGGCCGACCAGGAACAACACGACCGCGATCACGAGCAACACGTGGATGAAGGCGCCGATGGTGTAACCGGTCACGAGACCGAGCAGCCACAGCACCAACAGGATGACGGCAATGGTGTACAGCATGGTGAACTCCTCTTCACGTGTGCGCCGCCCATGGTCCGCGCCAGAACTGTCCCTAGCGTCCTCCTTTGGGCGGCCTCGGATCTGTCTCATACGGCACAGTGTCCCGCTGCCGCATTGCCGGCCTCGACCGACGTAGGCGTCGGTTATCGACGTCTCGCCCGTCCCCGGTCGTCGTCGCGGTCGCGGCCGCGCATGTTGGCCTCATAGGCTTCGCGGTAGCCCTTCGCAAAGCCGTCTCGAAACGCATTGCGATAGTCGCCTCGATCGCCGTCGCGGTTGTTGTAGCCCTTGGTCCCGTCGCGGAACTCCTTGTGTCGTTCGTAGTCGAGACGACGCCCGTTGCGCCCATCGCTGCGGCCCTTGTCCAGGCCCACCTCGTAGCCCCGTGCGTAGGCACGCCGCTGACTCTCGACGCCGCGCTCCCCGCCGATACCGGAGCGAAGAGTGACCGCGGTGCTACACCCTGGTACCGTCGCGAAGACGCTCAGTGCGAATGCGCATGCGATGAACCGATGACGCGCTGTCATGATGACCCTCCGTCTACCGGAACCGAATTGCCTCAACTGATCGCACGATATCGAACAGGTGTGGCGATGTCTGGTCACTTCTGAACACTCTCGGCACGGGGCACGCCGGCGACCCGTTCTGGTGCAGTCGAGGTGGGCGAGCGCTCCAGCAGGACGCCGAGGTAGTTGCGCGTGTCGAGCAACAGCGACGCGACGTGTCAGTAGAGGCGTCGTACGGCTCTCGGGGAAGACGGTCCCGAGCGCGAGGGACCGCGCAAGCAGGTAACAGGCCTTAGGATGAGCGATTCTCCCAGTCGACCCACTCAACGGGATAGGTCGCAAGGTAAACGCTCACCGCTTCGCCGAGGGTGGCAAAGAAGGTTCGTTCGCCGAAGCGCGTGAAGAGCTCGAAGCGCTTCAGCTTGTCCTTGACCGGGTCCTTCATCTCGGCGAAACACATCTCGATACCGGCGGCATGCAGGACGTCGTCGAGCTCGCAAATCGCGTCGGCTGCCGTCACGTCGATGCTCGTCACCGGCTCGGCTGCGACGACGAGCCAACGGACGGGGGTCGGAGAGTCTGCGACGGCGTCAAGGACGCGTCCGTGGAACAACTCGGCGTTCGCGAAGAAGAGCGGCGCATCCCAACGGAACAGCACAAGGCCCGGGATCACGCGTGCCTCCGGGTAGCGGGTGATGTCGTGATAGCCCTTGACGCGTTCGACGCGGCCGAGCACGGCCGAATGCGGGCGCCAGCCGTCCCAGAGGAACTCGATCACGGCAATCACGACCGCCAGCGCAATGCCCGTAGTGGCACCGAGTACGGCTACGCCCGCGAAGCAGGCCATTGAAAGCCAGAACTCCCAGCGCTGAATGCGATAGATGCGCCGCAGGTCAGATACTTCGACCAGGCCGATGGCCGAGGCAATGACGACGGCGGCCAAGGCGGTGTGTGGCAGATACTGCAGCAGCGCGGGAGCAGCAACCAGCAGCACTGCGATGCAGAGCGCACCGATGACGCCCGTCAGCTGCGTCCTGGCGCCCGCCGCCTCGGCCACGGGTGTACGCGATGCGCTGCTGCTGATGGGGAAGCCCTGAAAGAGTGCGGCGGCGAGGTTGGCGACGCCGAGGCCCACCATTTCCTGGTTCGGGTCGACCGATGTGCGCAGGCGCGCCGCGTAGGTTCGAGAAAGCACACTCGTGTCCGCGAATGAGACGAGGGCGACGGTGAGGCCACCGGTGAGGACCGGTACAAGGTCGTCGATCTGGACAAGGGGTAAGCGGGGGAAGGGTAATCCCTGTGGCAGAGGACCGAGCACAGAGATGCCGGCCCATCGTGCGAGATCGAAGGCCGCCACGACACTGGTGGCAGCGACCAGGGCGATCAACATGCCCGGTGCGCGCGGCCAGCGCTTCAGTAGCAGTATGAGCGCGAGTGTGCTGGCGCCGATCGCGAGCGCCATGAGGTTCGTATTCCCTCGGAGTACCTGGCCGACGAGTTCCCACGCGTGACGCACGGGGTCGCTCGGAGTGACGGAGAACCCCAACAGCTTCGGAATTTGGCTCAGCAGCACCGTGAGGGCAATGCCGTTCATGTAGCCATACCGGATGGGCTTCGACAACAAATCGGTGATGAAGCCTAAACGCGCCATGCCCGCCGCAACGCACACCAGGCCCGAGACAATGGCCATCGTTCCGGCCAGCGCGACCGCACGCTGCGGCTCACCCGCCGACAGCGGCAGCACGACTGTGAGAATGACGGGGGCGAGTGCCGAGTCTGGGCCCAGGACGAGAATGCGGCTCGGGCCGAACAGCGCGTATGCGAGCAGCGGCACAATGGTCGCGTACAGGCCGTTGATACCCGGCACGCCCGATGCCTCGGCGTACGCAATGCCGACCGGCACGAGCATGGTCGTCATCACGAGACCGGCCACAAGGTCGTGCCGGAGCCAGGCCGACTCGTACTGACGGAGGGTGTTCAACCCCGGAAGCCAGCGCATCCAGCCGGTGTGCTTCGTCCGCGTTGTCTGGCGTGCGATGCGGCCAGGTGCCATGGTGCGGGAGGGGCGCGATTCAGTCACGGCTGATCCCCCACACACCTGATGATCGTGCCAGCTGGAATGTCACACGCTGTTGTGGCGCCTCGGCACCGCTCATTGGTGACTGCCTGCCGTCACATACACGACCAGCGCGTTGAGGTCCTCCTCCGATAGCTCATAGCCGCGCTTCGCGACGGCTGGGTTCATCTCCTGCGGTGCAACAATCCACAGACGTATCTCCCTTTCCGTCAGGCGATCACCCACGCCGTCGAGGGGAGCGCGCGTATTGCCTTCACCTTCGATGGAATGGCACGCTCGGCACCGCTGCTCGTCGTACACGGCCCGGCCGCGCGCAGCCGCGGTTGCCTGAGGCGTGCGCCCGTTCGCGTCACTCGTCGCTGGGGCGACGACGCCTGCCCCTGGTGTCGTCTGCGTGACCTGGTTCACTGCCGCCACCCGGGCATCGTCCGAGGGGTTTCGGAGCAATGCGAAGAGGAACGCGAGCATGACGATCAGCAGACCCGTCACGACGACCAGCAGTTTGGCGAAAAGGATGCGCATGCCGGTTACGCCATGTCGAACAGTTCGGTGTGGAGTTGGCCGAGGGGCACGCCGAGATCGTACAGGGCGCGTTCGACGGCCTCCGTCATCGCCTCTGGGCCGCAGACGAAATAGTGAAGGTTGCGCCGGGTGGACGGGAGGTGCCGGCTCAGCACTCCCGAATCGATCCGCCCGGTCTCGCCATCCCAACCCTCAGGTGGCTCCCCCAGAACGTAGATGACGCGCAAGTTGATCTGAGACCGAAGGGTTTCGATGGCCTCACGACAGGTCAGCCGCTCCCATCGTCGGTAGGCGTAGAAGAGGATGATTGGCCGTGTATCGCCGCGGTCTGCCAGCGCCCGCAGCATGCCCATGAGCGGCGCAATGCCGATGCCACCGGCGATGAATACGTACCCCCGTGCCGGATGCCGGTCGATCGTGAACGCGCCGTACGGACCGTCCACGAACGCGGTCTCGCCGGACCGAACCGTCTTGATCGTCGCCGTGAAGTCTCCAAGCTCCTTGATTGTGAATTCAAGGTGTTCAGATCCGACCGGGCTCGACGAAATCGAAAACGGATGCTCGTGCATCGCAAAGGGACTCGCTCGCAGGGTCAGCCAGGCGAACTGGCCCGGATGATAGCGGAAGCCCTGGTGGCCGCGAGGTCGGACGACGACCGTCCACGCATCGCCGCGCTCTGGCCGGACGTCCACCACGTCATACGGCCGGCGCAGCATCGACCACGGACTCACGATGCGCACGTAGGCGATCACCCCAAGCCACGAAGCACCAATCGCGGTCCACAGCGCCCGCTTCCACGGCGCCGCCACATAGTGACCCACGCCGCCAATGTGAGCGAGCGCCAATCCCAGCGCCGCGATGGCGAGCGCGCTGTGCCAGCGTCGCCACGCGTCGTAGTGCAGGCTCAGGCGCCTTCGCCACCACGATGTGACCATCAGCATCGTCAGGGACACAATCGAGGCGAGCCCGGCGGTCATCTGCCACGGAGCCCGCAGAGGATTCAGGAAGCCCAGAAGGGCGGGGTTGTCGGACGCGAGGACGATCGGATGCGCCAGGATCAGGACCAGGGCCACGACCGCGATGTAGCGATGGAAGTAATAGATGATGTCGATCCCGAACGGCGCCATAGCGTGCTTGAAGCGGGCCGTGAGCATGAACTGCATGCCCATCATGGCTGTGCCGGCAAAGCCGAGGGCGATCGCGAAGTCCCACCAGAACCCAGCGTTCGTCTGCGTCGTGCCCACCAGCAGTACGAAGAGCGGTCCGAGTGCCATGCAGAGGTAGACCGCGACCCAGAACGCCGCCCACGCTAGACGCATGGGCGACTCCTGGCGCCGGCACCGGCTTGTTGCGTACTCATCGCTTCACCGTTGGACACGGCCTCGCCCATCCGCCGTTCCCATCGCGCCGGACAATCACTGCGCGCCAGGACTGCGCTCATCACCAGTGCCCCCCTCGTAGCGAATGGAGACCGTCGCATCCAGGATGCGTCGGACGTGCCGGCGCTCATCGATCAACGGCCACCAGTCGTAGAGCAGGACTTCGAGTGGCCGCCACATGGCGACCCATCCGGTGATGACGAGCCCCTCGCGAAGGATCTCTCGCAGAGGCCCCGCCGGCAGTGACACGGTGAACTCCGCGAGCGCCAGGAAGACCACGAGCACCGTGAGTCCGACACCCAGGATCATCTGGCCCCGACGCACGTGCTCGCGGAGCCGCCGTTCGACTTGCTCTCCCTCGTAGGTGAAGTGACTGCGCACCGCCTCCACGATCGCCTCCGGCGCCAGGCGAGGCTCTTGCTCGTCCGAGATCGTGACCACTATCGCCAGGGGTTGCTTCCGAGGAATCTCCTGCGCTGCGCTCAGAAGGTATGCGACGGCATCGTCATCGAGATCGCGCTCGTGAAAGGGCGCAGGGTCCCGGCCATCGAAGAGCTGGCGGGACTCTCTGACGTTGAGGTCGATACGCGACCGCCCATCCTCGACACGATACCGCGTACGTGTAGTCATTCGCCTCTCGGGGGACCGGGCGGCGACTGCTTGCATTTTGCCACTGAGCCTCGTGCCACGATCGTGGAAGACCTGCCCGACACCTCGCGCCCGTCCAACCGGACGGGGCATCACTGTACGGCCGCCGTCGCCGGCTGGCAAGCCGACAGCGCTCGGGGCGCCCGTGCCTTCGACAATCCCTCTACAATCAGGCGATGCCCGCCACGGAACTCGACACTCGGACGATGAGTCGCTGGCCACTCGCGGTCCTGCTGCTGATCGTCGCGATCAACGCCTTCGGTGGCGGCGCCTACGGCATCGCCGGCGCCAAAGGCATCCCGACGGCGTGGCTCGCCGGGAGCCCGTTCTCCAGCTACCTGATTCCGAGCATCGTCCTGTTCGTACTGGTCGGCGGTTCTTCGCTGTTCGCTGCCGTGGCCGTGCTCAGGGGAAGCGCCCGCGCGCGGGCGGCCGCGATGGCCGCGGCGGTGCTCCTGCTCGTCTGGATCTGCGGCCAGGTCGCGATCATCGGGTTCGTCTCGTGGCTGCAGCTCGTCATGCTAGGTGCCGGGATTGCGACGGTGTCACTCGCGATCGGCCTGCCTGACCACCGCTGATGTCGGCTGGTCCATCGCTCGCCGGGCCCCCTGGTCCCTAAACACCTCTCCCACCCCAAGAGACAAAACCTTGACTCACGAATTCCGCATACGGCGTTCAAACAGGGCGGGG
>JBEBGG010000178.1:0-6549 GCA_040081555.1 Vicinamibacterales bacterium | reverse complement strand
AGTGACCACATTGTCAGCCCGCGAGCGGACGCGTCCAGCGGACGAGGCTGTCACGGTGTACGTGCCAGGAGCCACGGTGGCGGCATAGGTCCCGTCTGCCGCAATCTGCACCACCAGATTCACCGCGGGCGATCCGCCACTGATGGTGACCTGGCCGTTGGGCACGGCGGCGCCAGTGCCAAACCGCACGGTGCCGCGAACGACGCCGGCGTCGGCGAAGCTCAAATCCTGCGTGATCGTGGTCTGGCCCGGCTCGACCGAGAGCGAGGCCAGCGCCGTCAGCACGCCGCTGACCGGATCCTTGGCCTGCACGCTGAATGGACCGACGTCGAGTGTGGCCGCCTTGTACTGACCAAGCGCGTCTGACTTCACGGTCAGCGTCGGCTTGTAGATCGGTGTGCTGCTGCCAGAGACGGTCACCTGAGCGTTTGGCACCGGTGCGGATCCGCCAGCGAGTACGCGGCCGGTGACGGTTGCAAACGGCGCAGCGGTACTCGATCCGTCTGGCGGAATCGCGAAGTTGCGGATGGCGGCAAAATCAGCCGCGGTAAGTCCCACCAGCGCCTCCGCCGGAGCCTGAACCAGCCGCTCGGCGGCTGCGCGGGCCGCCGCCTGGCCGGACTCACTCGATACGAAGTGCATCAGGATCGTGCGTCCACCTGCTGGCACCTCGACATTGTTCCAGCGAATGGCGGGAGCAATCGGGGGGGAGAAGCCCGAAGTGACGTTGGTCGCGGAGCTGACGCTGATCGGGGCGCCGACACCCTGGAAGACGACGACGCCATTGGCAACGGTTGGGGAGGTCGCGTAGTCGGCGAGCAGCCACTGGTCGGCCGCTGTCAGCGTCGCGTCACCGCTTGAGGTCGTGGTGTAACGGGTGGCGTTCAGCGTGCCCTGGAGTGTGACGTCCACGGAAATCGGCGCCGACGTTGGGTTGTCGAAAATCTCGAGGTAGCGCGCGAAGTAGCCGGTGGAGTCCACGTAGACCTTGCGCGAGACGTTCAGCCCGGCAATTGGTTTCAACGCCAGGTTTTGCGAGCCGAAGTTCGGCACGACCAACTCGCGACCGTCCAGATTGGTGGCGGCGGCTACGTCTCCCTGGAACGAGAACTGCCCGCCACCCGATGGCCCCACGGTCATCCCCGGGTATCCAGAGAATCCGTCCAGGCCCGTCGACGAGATCAGGCTGCCGTCGGTGCGAACGACATAGGCGGATCCATTCGCATCCTGCAGCGTCTGCGGGAGCGTTAGCTTCGAGAGCACGATGTCAGCCACGAAGTGCTGGCCCTGCGACGTGAGCGTGCCCTCAACGGAGCCAAACCTGCCGCTCGAGTCCTGCACGCGTGCGCGCAGTCGTCCAAGCGGCACGTCAGCGATCCGATAGTGGCCGTCGGAGTCGGTCTGGGCAGTGAGGCCCGTTGTCCCCTCGAGCGCCAGAACGAGGACGGTGATGGCGGCGGCGGGTGAGCCGTTGGCGTTGGTCACGCGGCCCGCCACCTCGCCGGTTGTGCCGAGCACGACCGAGACGGCGAGCGTCTGCCCCTCGATCTGCAGGTTCGCGGGGCTCTCCCGGAACTGTCCGAACTGACTCGAACCGTCGTAGGCTCTGACGCGGAGCGTGCGACCACCCAGCAAGTTCGCGTAGGTCACCACGCCGTTGGCGTCGGTCGTTCCCAGCGTCGAGAAACTGTCAGGACTGAAGATGTCGGCGTACACGAGCGAGTTCTGGACCGGCGTTCCCGTCAAGGACGTCACCGTGACACGTAGGGTGCCGACGGGAGGCAGCATGGCAGTGACCGGCACGACCTGTCCTTGTGCCGTGAGGCTGCCAGGCACATCCACCGTGATATTTGAGTTGTCCGGGCGGTGCAGCCTGACGACGAACGCACCGCCAGGCACGTTCGGAATCGAGAGGCGTCCGCTGGCGTTGGTGGACCCGACGGACCGGAAGAACTGGTCGAGGGCGGCCTTCTGAATCTCCACGAAGGCGCCGGCGGCAGGTAAGCCGTTGGTATAGGTGACCGTCAGGTCGATGCTGCCGACGGCAGACAACGTCAAGTTCGCGATCGACGTTTGATCCTGGACGACAGTGGCCGTGGTCGACGACTGGACGAAGGTCGCCGGATCCGTGGCGGTGACGGTGAGCAGACCGAGCGGCGCGTCGTTGAACCGATACGTTCCAGACGAATCGGTTTGCGTCTGCAAGTAGGCGAGTGGGTCGTTCGGGTCGATACCGGTGGCCTTCACCGTCAAGCTGATGGCCGGTGCGCCGAGTCCGGTCTGCACGGTGCCGGTCACCGTGCCGGTCGGCTGAATGGTGAGGTCGCGTGTCTCGGTCGCGCCGGCGGCGAGCGTCAGCGTCGCCTTGCCCTTCAGGCTGAACGTGAATGGGAAGGTGTTGGAGAAGCCCTGCGGATGCCTGAGCGTGACCGTGACCGCTCCAGGCGGGACGCCGGTCGTCACGTAGCTGCCGTCGCTGCCAGTCACCGGGAACGACGCGTTCAGGGACGTGGTCGTGATGATCGGAGTGGCACCGGCGACGGGCACCCCAGAGGTTCGACGCACGACGCCGTTCACGAGTCCGCTGTTGGCGAACACGATATTCACCGTGCTGGCGGTTGTGCCGGCGCTGAATGAACCGGCCGTCGAGGGCGACACCAACGACGTCACCGGATGCGTGGCGTCGAGCGTGAACGGGGCGAGAGGTACCGTGGCCGTGGTGCCGCCAAACGTGAAGTTACCAGTGGCGTTGGCGCTGCCTTGATAGAGCCGCCCGAAGAAGATCGTGTTGCTCCGGTACCTGACGTTCACGAAGAAGCCGCCGCCTGAGCTGAGCGATGAGATCGGGGTCGTCTGATCCGCAGCGAGTACACGCCCGCTAATCGAGCCACCAAGCGGCGGCAGTGGTGCGATCGGACTGGTGGCGTCGGCGGGCACCACGAAGTTCTGGATCTGGCTGATCTCGGCCGGGCTGAGGCTTTCGAGCGCTTCGGGCGGCAGCTGGACGAGGCGATCGACCGAGGCCTGCGCGGCGGCACGGCTGTACTGCTGCACCCCGAAGTGCATGAAGGCGACGGTCTGGCCCGCTGGAATCGTGACTCCATCCCACCCATACGTCAGCACGCGAAGCCCTGTCGACGGTTCAGTCGACACTACGGCCGACGAGACCCTGCTCGGCGCGCCGACGCCGTCGAAGCCAAAGCCGAGCTGCGGATAGACGAATGAGACGAACGGATCGAGGTCCTGTCCCATGTTGAGCGTGACCCATCGATCCGGATCGAGCGCACTGGAGACGTCCAGCGTGGCGTCACCGCTCGAGGTCGCCTGCACGGATACCGCGCCAGACTTGTTCAGCACCCGCACATCCACCGTCACGGGGGCAGCCGTCGGGTTGGTCAGGATCTCCAGGTAGCGCGCGAAGTACGTCGGCGAGATCAGCACCTTTCGGGTGACGTTGAGTCCGGCCAGGCCGGCCTGGGTCACCACGACCTCTCGGCCGCCGTCTTCGGTTGTGCCGAAGGTGCCGCCGGTGAACCGATTGGGCGTCCCACTGGCCACCACGTCGAGCAGGAAGGTCCCGCCTGAGAACGCGCCGCCGAAGACGCCGTTCTGGCCGCTGGCGATGGATCCGTTCTTCTGCACATCGAAGGTGAAGAAGTTGGCGTCGGTCTTGGTCACCGGCAACGCGATGGCGTTGTTCTTCAGCAGGATGTCGAGCGTCAAGGTGTCGCCGTCGCGACCGAGCACACCGTTGGCCTCACCAAGCAATCCGCGGCCGGGGTCCCCGACGTTGACGGTCACGGGACCGACCACGACATTGTCCGCGCGATAGAAGCCCGCACCATCGGTCTGAGGAGCGGCGAAGCTGCCAAACGTCGGATCGAGCGCGTGCACGAGGGCCGTCAGATTCGACGCGCTCGAGTTGTCCGGATTGAGCACACGGCCAACGACAGACCCGAGTCCGACGAACGTGAGGTTCACGGTGACGACCTGTCCGTTCTGGTTGACGAGGACGTTGGTGGTCTGCGCCCGCTTGCGTCCCTGCGCGTCGTAGGCCACCACATCCCAGTTTCGCAGGGACAGGTTGTCGAACCGGAAGGTGCCATCCGGGCCCACCTGCTGCAACGTCCCGAACACGTTGACGCGGGCGTCCGCCGCTGGCGTCTGCCCGTCGGGACGGAACACGGTTCCGGTAATGCTTCCTGTTGGCTGGAGCGTCACGGGCACGGGTTTCACTTCGGCTGCTTGCAGCGTGGTCTGAACGTACCCGGAGAGGCCGTTTGCGAGGCCCTGCACCGTTACATACTGCGACGCGAGCACATGCTCGACGACAACGGCGCCATTCGGGCCAGTCGTCGTCTCGAAGGAGTCGCCAGCCAGATTGTTGTTCGTGGTGATCCGCACGAGTGCGCCTGGCACCGGGACACCGTTGGCATCGGTGACCGTCACGACGAGCGTGCCCTGTGGGAAGAGCGTCACGTTCTGCGTGGTGACCTGCGTGTAGACGCTCAGCGTGCCGGTCGCGTAGCCGATGCCCCGCGTCGACGGTTCGCGCACCGACACGGAGTAGAGACCAAGCGGCAGGAACTGGACCGCGTAATGACCCTGGGCATCAGTGGTCGTCGATTGCGACCCCGCTGCAGAAATCGACACGTCGGCGTTGGCGACTGGCGTCACGCCGTCCGACCGGAACACCGTGCCCTGGAGTCCGCCCCACTGCGCCAGGCGGACGTCGAGCGGCACCACCTGGAGGTTCGCGTCGATCGCGCCAGACACGGTTCCAACGAGATTGGTGATGGGGTCGCGGGCCTGCAGAGTGAACGTCCCGACAAACACGCCGTCGAATCTAAAGGTGCCGTCCTGCGCCGCATTGACGCTGAGGACGGGCGCTTGTCCGAACAGGCTCCTGCTGGTCAACTGGATCGGCACGTTGCCGACCGCATTGCCGATGCCGTCGCGGACGACGCCGGTGAGTGTGCCTCGTCCCAGGTAGGACAGCGGACCGTCCACGTGCTGGCCGCTATTGACGATGACCAGCGGTGCCGACCTGGCGCGATTGCCCGTGACGTCTGACGCCTCCACAAGATACGACCCTGGCGAGACGATGGGGAATTCGTAGGCACCGTCGGCGTCGGTGAAAGTGATACCGAGCGAGGTGGAGGGGTTGTTGGACGCGAAGATGTCCACGCGTGCACCCGCTCCGGTGGCAGTGTGGCCATCGGCCCCGAGCACGGTACCGCTGATGCTCCCCGCCGTGATCACGATCACGTTGATGTGCGCGAACCCGTTGGCCACGTTCATCGAGCCGGTGGCGAAGCCGATCAGGTTCGTCACCGGATCTGACACCTTCACCGAGAAGAACTGGCCAACACCTTCGACCAGGAACGTGCCTGCGGCGTCGGACACGGTGCTCGTGACGAAGCCGTTGCTGGTCACTGTCACATGCGCACCGGCCACCGGCTGCAGCTGCGGATTGAGCACGGTGCCGCTGACGATGCCACCACGGACGGCGACCGTCATCGAGGCTCGCTGAACTCCGTTCACCGCGGCCGTCAGCGAGACGGTGCCGCCCCTGATGCCCGTCACAATGGCGGACTTGGTGGCCTCGCCTTCCGCAAATTGCAGTGGCGTGGCGACCTGAACGGTGGCCGCGTCGGCGGAGACCAGGTCAACCCGGAGACCGCCTGCCGGCGCTGGCGCCGAGAGCTGGACGTCGATGGGCACGGCGTCGCCGGCCGCCAGAAGCAGCGACGGCGGTAGCGTCACGCTCACCGAGGAGCGCACCGTGAGCACCAGGGTCGCCGGGCCGCTGACATTGCCGAAGATGTCGGTGGCCGTGGCAGAGAGGGTGAGCACCGCACCTTCCACGGCATTGGCCGGGACGGAAATGGGGAAGGGGAGCTGCACGCTGTTTGAGACCGGGGAGACTTGCTTGGCCTGGCTGACACCGAACGCGCCCTGCCCGGTGAGGGCAATCGTCTCGACGCCCGTCTCGTCCTCGGCCACCGCGAGCACGGTGACGACGGCGCCCGGCACGATCTCCGTGTTGCCCGTCGTGGTGCGCAGCTGCAGCGCCGGGCCATTGAGGTCGGCGATGGGCAAGAGCACACGCGCGGCGCTGGCGACGTTGCCGGCCTTGTCGGTGGCCGTGGCGTCAAGCGTCAGGATGTCCCCCGCATGAGCGCTGGCTGGGACGGTAAAGGCGAAGGCCGTGACGACGGACGGCTGCGCGGGATCGACGACTCTCGTCTGTGTGCCCGAGAGCACGCCCCCGGTGGTGAAGCTCAGTGACGCGATCTGGCCCAGGTCCTGTGCCGACACGATGGCGCTGGTCTGTTGTCCGGGAGAGACCTTGGCGCCGGTGGTGGTACCTGTGATCGTGACGACCGGTGGTGTGGCGTCGAGCACCGTCACCACCACAGGCACGGCGTTGGTCGTCTGGCCTTTTGTATCCACGCCGGTCGCATTGATGGCCACCGACGATCCCGGAATGGCATCGGCGGAAATCGTGAACGCAAACGTGCGGGTGAGATCGAGCGAGGCCGGTGC
>JBEBGG010000177.1:0-6549 GCA_040081555.1 Vicinamibacterales bacterium | reverse complement strand
GCTCCGGCGCTGCCTCATACCCTCTTCGACGGAGTCGGTGTCGTTCCGATCCCTCGTGATCAGCTCGGTGTCTACTCGATCGACGGCGCAACTATAGGGTGAGGTTTATCGGGCCCGCGACACGCGCCTGGGTCGCACGGTCGCTGTGAAAGTGCTCCCTGCGAACACGTCGGGAGACACCGCCGCCCGCGCCAGATTTGAGCGTGAAGCGCGAGCCATCGCGACGCTCGCCCATCCGCACATCTGCACCGTCCACGACGTCGGAAGGCACGGTGAAACCGACTACCTCGTGATGGAGATGCTGGAGGGCGAGACGCTCGCCGAGCGCCTCGCCCGAGTAGATGGGCCCTGCCTCTCGATCAAGTCTTCAGCATCGGCATTGCGATCGCGGCCGCGCTCGACCGGGCGCATCGTGCCGGCATTGTGCATCGCGACCTCAAACCCGCCAATGTCATGCTCACGAAGACCGGGCCGAAACTGCTCGACTTCGGGCTTGCGAAGCTGCACGGCGCCGCGTCGCCGGTGTCGCTCTCTGGTGAGACCAACGCCACGACGGCTGGCCCCATTACGACAAAAGGGATCATCCTCGGCACCATCCACTACATGGCACCCGAGCAGGTAGAAGGGCGCGAGGCCGATTCGCGAAGCGACATCTGGGCCCTGGGCGTCCTCCTCTACGAAATGGCCACGGGCCAGCGACCCTTCTCCGGCGAGTCCGCCGCGAGCATCGTTGGCGCAATCTTGAAGGACACGCCGCCTGCGATTGCCACGCGCCGACCGCTGACACCGGCGTCTCTCGAGCACTTGGTGGAACAGTGCCTGGCCAAGGACCCCGAAGAACGATGGCAGGATGTCCGCGATGTCACGCGCGAACTCTCTTGGATTGCCAGCGCTCCGTCTCGCACCAATGCCACTTCTCCGCCCACACATCTGCCCGTCCGTCGAGCGATTGGACCGTGGATCCTTGCCGTGTCTTTGCTCATCGCGGCCGCGGTTGGCGGGATGCTGCTCCTCCGCACAACGCCGCGCGCCGCTGAGCCCGAGCGGACACCTGTTTCGATCGTCCCGCCCGATACCGTGCGGCCGTCGGGCGCCTTCGCGCTCTCTCCTGACGGCCGTCATTTCGCGTTCGTTGGCCTAGCCACAGAAGGTCCGCCGCTGCTCTGGCTGCGGGCCATGGGCGATGGATCAGTGCAGCAACTCCCAGGCACGGAGGATGCTTCGTATCCGTTCTGGTCGCCTCGGGGCGACGCGATCGGATTCTTCGCGGGCAGCAAGCTCAAGACCATTGGAATCGCCGGTGGCGTCGTGAAAACCCTTGCGCCAGCGTTGAGTGCTCGTGGAGGTAGCTGGAATGCTGATGGCACGATTCTGTTCGCGCCCCAGAACAGCGCCATTCTCAGCGTGTCGGACAAGAGCGGTCCAGTGACGCCAGTGACGTCGATCGACGCGCCGCGTCGACAGCGTGGCCATCGCTGGCCGATGTTCATTGATCAACGGCGCTTTGTCTACGCGGTTCAGGGCGATGCCGCCTCCACCGGGATCTACATGGGTTCGCTTGACTCTCCGGCCCAGACCCGACTCGCCAACGCCTACTCAAATGCAGTTGTAGTCAATGATCGCCTGCTCTATGTGTCCGAGGGTGCGCTTGTGGCCCAACCGCTCGACATGAAGACACGATTGCCGGTTGGCGACCCACAGGGGGTCATCCGGTCGGTGTCGTTTTCTGGCGGACTCGGACGTGCGGCCTTCTCGGTGTCGGCCTCGGGCACGCTCGCCTATACGGTTGGTGGAGAAATGCCCTCTTCGGACCTGCGGTGGCTCGACCGACAGGGCCGGCACCTTGGTCAGTTCGGGGCGAACACCATTCTGGCCAGGTCGGAGGCATACAGCCAGGCAATGTCGCCTGACGGGCGGACTGTCGCCGTCGCCGTGTTCCAATCGGCGAATGCCGACCTGTGGACCATTGATGTCGCTCGCGGCGTCGCGTCGCGGTTCACCTTTGACGAAGCGGGCGAACTGACACCTGTGTGGTCTCCTGACAGCACCCAGATGTTGTTTTCCTCGAACCGAGACGGCTTCTATAACCTATACCGCAAGTCGACGTCAGGCTCGGGAGCGGACCGCTTGCTGTTCACGTCGCCGTCGCATCAATACGCAACGGACTGGTCACGAGACGGGAGTACGATCCTGTTCACCAACATGGACGCCAAGACGCAGGCTGACCTGTGGATGGCGCCGGCGAATGAAGGCGGTGTGCCAACTCCGGTCCTGGTGACCAGCTTCAACGAGTACAACGGTCGCCTGTCACCGGACGGACGCTGGATCGCGTACACGTCTGATGAATCGGGACGGCCCGAGGTGTACGTTCAGCAGTTCCCAGTGGCAGCGGGCAAGGTGCAAGTATCAACGCAAGGAGGATCCGAACCAGCTTGGCGGGCCGACGGGCGTGAACTGTTCTATCTCGCTGCGAACCGGACCCTCACTGTCGTGAGCGTGACGACGTCACCAACGCTTTCGACGGGGCAGTCTACAAAGGTCTTTGACACCACCGTGGACAGTAACCAGGGGAACATCCACGCGATCCACCACATGGCGACGGCAGACGGCCAGCGGTTCTTGGTCAACGTTTCGACAACCAATCAGGTGCCAACGACCGTGATCTTGAACTGGCAGTCGCTGCTGAGAAAGTAGCGCGGCGCCGCAAACGCGTCTGCGAGACAGGCACAGATCGTGTTCTTTCGACCCTGGAACCATGACGCGAGGAAGCAGTGCTCGAGATCCGACCCGCGACCCGACGAACCATTGTCGCCGCGCATCACTTTCCGCTTGACACGTTTTGAGCGACGTCCGCCTCCAGGTCCCGTGATCGTGCTGGGGTGACGCCTCCGAGCGCAGCCATTGCACGGGACGCACGATCGCATATTGGGCAACGCGCGATGGTGGAGAGCAACGCGTTCGCGTCGCTGACGCCGTCCTGACGCGACGAAAAACACGGCCTTACCATCAGGCATGACGTTCACGCTGCCTCTCGAGGTTGAACCCGCACCACTCTCTCGCTCTCTGCCAGCGTCGGATAGATCGAGTTCGACCGACGGCCTTGGTGAAGCTATCGCCGAACTCGCGGCTCGGCTGCACGCGGCTACCTACGAGCTGCTGGTGCTACTGCGCGAGTTCGACGAACGCGCGGGATGGAACTGCGGCTTCCTCTCGTGCGCGCACTGGCTGCACTGGCGTACGGGCATCGACCTCGGGGCCGCTCGCGAGAAGGTGCGCGTGGCAAAGGCTCTGGCGGCGTTGCCGCTCGTGAGCGCCGCGATCCAGCGTGGCGCCATCTCGTACGCGAAGGTGCGCGCGTTAACGCGCGTGGCCACTCCACAGAACGAAGCGGTGCTCGTGGACTTGGCGTTGGCAGGCACCGCGGCGCACGTCGAGCGGTTCGTGCGCGCGTGGCGTCGGATCGATCGGGTGGAGGCCGCCCGAGAGACGGAAGCGCGACATCTCCGTCGCGAGCTCTCCACCTGGGTGGATGACGATGGGATGGTCGTGATTCGTGGACGGCTCACACCGGAGATTGGTGCGGTGGTTCAGCGTGCGCTCGAAGCTGCGGCCGATCGCCTCTTCCGCGAATCGGCTGGTGCACCGAGCGGCGCAGTCATGACCGAAGAGGTGACGTTCGGGCAGCGGCGCGCAGATGCGCTGGGTCTGCTGGCTGAGGCCGCACTTGGCGCCGACCTCGATCGTGGCGCGGCTGGGGACTGCTACCAAGTGGTGCTCCACGTGGATGCGACCGGATCGGCGAGCGATCGCCCGGCACGAGAGCTGGCAAGCGATCAGGCACGAGGACCGGTGGCCGACGCTGCGGCGTCGGATCGCGTGGACGTTGACTCGCGTGCGTTCAATGGCGCAGGTGCGGTGGCTGCGGGCGGCGAGCCGCACACCTTCGAAGTGACTAGTGAACCGAAGCCAGGTCCATTCGATGGCACCCTCGAATTGGCCGATGGTGCGACGTACGTTTCTGCGGAAACGGCCAGGCGGCTGGCGTGTGATGCGTCGGTGGTGGTAATGCATCACGACCCGAATGGTACTCCGCTCGACGTGGGCCGAAAGACACGCACGATTCCGCCGGCGACTCGTCGTGCCTTGCTCGCGCGCGATACCTGCTGCCGATTTCCTGGCTGCACTGCACGCCGCTGCGATGCCCACCATGTGATGCACTGGGCAGACGGCGGCGCGACCAGACTCGACAATCTCGTGCGGCTGTGTCGACGCCATCACCGCGCGGTGCATGAGAGTGGATTCGCGATCATCCAACGTCCAAGTGGTGCTCTGGTCTTTCATCGTCCCAACGGAGAGCCGCTGAGTGTCGCTCCAGTCTTGCCACGGTGTGATCGCCCGTCGGACCTCCGCGTTCGCGACGGCTCCGCGCCCCCATCGCTCCACCTGCTCGGTCCGGTGACTGCGCAGCCCGCGTCCCCAGGCCTCGTAGTCAGCGCTCGCAGTGTCGCTGTATGGGACGGCACGCCGTTCGATGTGACGTGGGCAATCGATGTCATCCGAGGGACACCTGGAATCTCGTCGATACTCGTATAATCGCGCCTTCTTGCTGCTGCTCCTGGAACCGACCCAGCGCCGTCACCGATAGGACAAACTGGCCATGCGAACACTCGGCACCTTTGCTCTGGTCGTCTCTGCGATCCTCGTGGCGCCGCCCGCCCAGGCGCAAGACAACGCCGGAGCCCGCGCCGCCCGCGTCTGGCGTCAGGCACATGAGCGTCAGATTCTCGACGAGTACGTGGCGTTCCTGAAGATCCCGAACGTGTCTCGCGATCTGGTCAACGTCCGGCGAAACGCCGACTATCTGCTGCGCGAGATGCAGAGGCGGGAGTTGAAGCCGCGGCTGCTGGAAGTACCGGGCGCCGCGCCGGTGGTCTACGGTGAGATCCTCGTGCCCGGTGCGACGCACACATACGTCTTCTACTCTCACTACGACGGGCAGCCGCTCGACCCCAAGGAATGGACGACACCGCCCTTCGAGCCGACGCTGCGTACAGACCGACTCGATCGCGGCGGCAAGGTTGTGCCGTTCCCGCCCGTCGGCCAGCGCATCGACCCGGAATGGCGGCTCGGCGCGCGTTCCGCCTCCGATGCCAAGGCGGCAATCTTCTCGATCCTGACGGCGGTCGAGGCGCTCAAAGCGGCAGGTGTCCAGCCGCGCGCCAACATCAAGTTCGTATTCGAAGGCGAGGAGGAAATGGAGTCGCCGAACTTCGGGCGCATCCTCGCAGCCAACAAGGAGCTGCTGAAGGCCGACCTCTGGTTCATCTGCGATGGTCCCGAAGACCCGGGCGGCCGGCTGACGGTCGTGTTCGGCGTGCGCGGCATCCAGAAGATGGAGGTGACCGTGTATGGCCCGAACCGCGCGCTGCACAGCGGCCACTACGGCAACTGGGCGCCGAACCCCGGGCTGATGCTGTCGCAACTCCTGGCATCGATGAAAGATGCCGACGGCCGCGTGCTGGTGGAACACTTCTACGACGGCGTGGTTCCCTTGACGGCCGCGGAACTGGCGGCAATCGCGGAGTCAGACAGCGATGCGGTGCAGAAGAAGGAATTGGGACTTGGACGGGTGGACGGCAGTGGCAAGTCGCTCGGCGAACTCATCAGCCTGCCGTCGCTGAACATTCGCGGCATCTCGAGCGGACGCGTCGGCGACCAGGCCGCGAACATCATTCCGACTACCGCCACCGCGGCAATCGACATGCGCCTGGTGAAGGGAGTCACCAAAGAGGGCCAGGTGTCGAGGGTGCTCGATCACATCCGCAAACAGGGCTACTTCATTGTCACTTCCGAGCCGGACGACGCGACGCGGCTCGCGCACCCGAAGGTGGCGAAGGTTGTCGTCGGTACTGACGGCTACAACGCCGCGCGGACGCCGATGGACCTGCCGTTGGCCCAGCAAGTACTTGCGACGGCGCGTAGCGTGCGCAGCCCTATCGCTGTCAAGCCAACGTCGGGTGGCAGCACCCCGCTCGATACCATTCAGAACGTGCTGGGCACGCAGACTATCTCTATCCCGATCGCCAACTACGACAACAACCAGCACAGCAGCAATGAAGACATCAAGCTGCAGAACTTATGGAACGGTTTCGAGACACATGCGGCGCTGATGACGATGGAGTAACCATCGGGACACCTGCGGCGTACGGTAGGATTGCCGTTGACGTCGCTACCAATACGCTGGGCTCCCGCGACATCTGGGTGCTGGACGCGGACGGCAAGCAGACCCGGCTGACGTTCGACATTGGCCTTGACACCAGTCCCGCCTGGTCCCCTGATGGTTTGCACATCGCGTTTCAGGGATACCGGCAAGGGGCGCCGACGCTGCGTCTGCGGCTCGTGAGCGGAGCCGGTGACGAAGAGCAACTCCTCGGTGAAGGCGCGGTGAAAGGAAGCCCTTTGCGTTCACGCAGACGGCGCAGAACGAGGACAACGCGACATTCGCACCTGACGGACGCTGGATGGCCTACGAGTTCAGCTCCCAAACGC
>JBEBGG010000176.1:0-6557 GCA_040081555.1 Vicinamibacterales bacterium | reverse complement strand
AGACGTGCCTCGTCGCCGAGAAGGCGGAAGACCGTGGACGCATGACGCACATCTATGAATCTACATTAGTGGATTACTCGATGCAAGGCCCGTGACCCTCACAACGTAACAGGCGCGCGCCGATGGTCTGGCGGCCGGCCGCCGCCACGTGCACAGCGACGTCGGGCGGTTCGGGCACGCAACCCTCTGGCGCGAGTCGCGCAAACAGCGACATGATGTGTCAGACGCAGCTAGGACCGTGACTGACGCGTCTAAGACATATGCGACTGGGAGCGTTCGCTCTGGTGGTGTGGATCGGGGCGGCATCCGCCGCGGCGCAGGACCGTGCCCTGCCGGCCGCGGATCCCACGCTGGTCGACGGCCGGTCTCAGGCACAGCTGCCCGATCCCGCCACGCTCGCTCGCATTCGCGAGGCGCTGACGCGGTCCTCCGGTCCGATTCTGGCAGGACTCGATCGCCGAGCCGACTTCCGAGTCGAGATCCAGGAAAAACAGAGGCTGGAGAGCCTGCTGAAACGACTGGATGTGAGGGCCGGCCCGACTCCCGCCGGCGGTCTGTACATGTATGAGCAGAACCGCATGTTGTTCAACCCGGTGGACCGGCCATTGATGCAGCCATACGCCGCCTTCAGCGGCAGCGAACTCATTACGCTAGCCATCCAGAACATCCTGGGACGCTATCTCGCGAAGCCCCTGATCAAGTCCGCGATGAACGCGCGCCGCTCGGCGCAGGAAAGCGCCGCCACGGAGGAAGCCCGGCGCTCGATCGCCGCCTACTGCCAGGCGCGACCGGACTTCATGGATATCCGGCTCTGCAATCCGGACGCGCGGTAGCTGGAAATTCTCCCTTCCTTCCCGTAGCCGCTTTTCGTATTATCTCTTCATCCGGATTAACGGATGAATATGAAGACTGCCCCGATTCACGACCACCTCGCGGCGCTGGCCGATACCACGCGGAGCCGTCTCCTGCTCCTCTTGGATCGCCGCGAGCTGACGGTCTCGGAATTGTGCGGTGTCGTGCAACTGCCACAGTCCACCGTGAGCCGACACCTGAAGGCACTGGCCGACAGTGGCTGGGTGATGTCCCGCGGTGAGGGCACCAGTAACGTCTACACGATGTCGCCGCAGGACGGCGACCTCTCGGCCCGCCGCCTGTGGCAGCTGGTCCGGGAGCAGGTCGGCTCGACCTCTGCGGCCGCGCAGGATCAACGGCGCCTCCAGAGCGCGCTCGCCTCGCGGCGGAGTAAGTCGCAGGAGTTCTTCTCCTCCTCGGCCGGTCAGTGGGACCGACTGCGCGATGAGCTGTTCGGCGATCGCTTTCATCTCGCTGCCCTCGCCGCGTTTGCAGACCCGGAATCAACCGTCGGTGATCTCGGCTGCGGCACAGGACAGGTGAGCGCCGCTCTCGCACCGTTTGTCGCCCGCATCGTCGCGGTGGACGCGTCAGCGGCGATGCTGCAGGCGGCCCGTAAGCGGCTCCATTCGTTCAACAATATCGAGCTGCGCCGCGGCGAGCTGGAGGCACTGCCGATTGACAATGGCCGCCTTGATGCGGCGACGCTCATGCTGGTGTTGCATCACATTCCTGATCCGGATAAAGCGCTCAATGAAACGTCGCGCGCGCTCAAGTCAGGTGGGCGGCTCGTGCTGGTCGACATGCTGCCGCACGACCGCGACAACTATCGACAGCAGATGGGTCACGTGTGGCTCGGATTTTCGGACGAACAGATCGGTCGCTTGATGAAGGATGCGGGATTTTCGGACATCAGAACCGTGGCGCTACCGCCAGATTCAAAGACGAAGGGCCCCGGGCTCTTCGTCGCAACAGGGCGGAAGCGCTAGCCACGGTGGCAGTTACGTTAGCGAACACATCAACATAGGAGAGAAGTGAGCATGTCAACAGCCGTCGCCACACCCCATCCGTTCGCCGCCGCCAGGGCGGCCGGTCGTGAACCGTTTAAGGTGAGAAACCTTGCCGAGGCCGAATTCGGCCGCAAGGAGATGCGTCTCGCCGAGCAGGAAATGCCTGGCCTGATGGCCCTGCGCGCCCAGTACGGGAAGTCGAAGCCGCTGGCTGGCGCTCGCATCATGGGTAGCCTGCACATGACGATTCAGACGGCCGTGCTCATCGAAACACTGACCGAGCTCGGCGCCGATGTGCGCTGGGTGTCATGCAATATCTTCTCGACACAGGATCACGCCGCAGCCGCGGTTGTCGTCGGCCGCCCGGAAACCGGCGGCACGGTGGAACACCCCAAGGGCACGCCAGTGTTTGCATGGAAGGGTGAAACACTCGAGGAATACTGGTGGTGCACGGACCAGGCGCTCGAATGGCCCGATGGCAGCGGCCCGACGCTCATTGTGGACGATGGCGGCGATGCAACGCTGGTGGTGCACAAGGGCGCGGAATTCGAGAAAGCCGGCAGAGTGCCGGCCTTCAAGCCTGAGAGCGAGCCCGAAGAGTGGGGCGTGATCCTGGACTGCATCAACGCCTCAATTGCACGCGACAAGGGCCGCTGGACGCGACTCGCGAAGGACATCCGCGGCGTTTCCGAGGAAACGACTACTGGCGTCCATCGTCTCTACCAGATGATGGAAGCTAAGACGCTGCTCTTCCCTGCGATTAACGTGAACGACTCGGTCACCAAGAGCAAGTTCGACAACATCTACGGCTGCCGTCACTCGCTGCCGGACGGCATCGCGCGCGCGACCGACGTGATGCTTGGCGGCAAGGTGGCGGTGGTGTTCGGCTTCGGCGAGGTCGGCAAGGGCTGCGCGCAGGCGCTCCGCGGCCAGGGCGCTCGCGTGATCGTGACTGAAATCGATCCGATTTGTGCGCTACAGGCGGCGATGGAGGGTTACGAAGTCAACACGCTCGAGAACGTGATTGAGCGCGCCGACCTCTTCATTACGGCCACCGGCAACCACAACATCATCACCGTTGATGACATGGCAAAAATGAAGGACAAGGCCATCGTCGGCAACATCGGCCACTTCGACAACGAGATCGATATGGCGGGCCTGAAGAAGTACCCCGGCGTGGAGCGTATCAACATCAAGCCGCAGTACGACGAGTTCAAGTTCCCGGATGGCCACAGCGTGATGGTGCTGGCCGAAGGGCGGCTGCTCAACCTTGGGTGCGCGACGGGCCATCCGAGCTTCGTGATGTCGGCGTCATTCACCAATCAAGTGATCGCGCAGCTCGAACTGCATCAGAACAAGGGCAAGTACGAGAAGAAGGTCTACATGCTGCCCAAGCACCTCGACGAACAGGTGGCGCGACTGCACCTCGACCACCTTGGCGTGAAGCTGACGACGCTGTCGAAGGAGCAGGCCGACTACATCGGCGTGCCAGTGGAAGGGCCCTACAAGCCGGATCACTATCGGTACTAGGCTCCAGGGCTCCAGGGCTTAGGAATACTCTGATGCGAGGAAACCCGCGGGTGCACGGCGCACTCGCGGGTTTCTTTTTCCGAGGCGGCTCTGATTTCGGCGCCATGACCTGCGCCCAGCGTGCCGAGGGCAAGAGACGATGCCGACGGCCTCCCGGAGGCTACTTGGCCGTCTTGAGTGCGTCGGCGGAGATCACGGACTTACCGTCCTTCTGTGCGACCTCACCAGTAATCTCAACGGTGTGCCCCATGTGAGCGATGAGCTTGGCGTTCTTGTTCGCCGCCAGGCCGCCGCCGATGCGGTAGACCTTGCCGTCCGCCGTCACCAGCGCGACCGGTTCCCCGTTCTTGGCGCATGCGAGCTCGCAGTCGGCCTTCATGGCCTTCTTTGCGGCGGCGTTCTTCGTCCCGCATTCTTCGTCGACCAGCGTCCCCTTCACCGTCATCGACGCGGCAAAGCTGGTGCTGCTCATGGCCGCCACCATGGCGGCGGCCGTCACTAACGAGAACATGTTGCGCATCCGTTCCTCCCAGAACATGTCTGCCAAGGGTCAAATATACTGCGGAAGGAACGCACCCTCCCTGGTAGAAACGAGTGCTGCTCGGCCGCAGCTCGAGCGTCGCGCCTCACTCCTGAGCGGCCCAGCACTCATGGACGTGGTCGGCCGAAAGCCGCGGCGGCAGCCAGAAGAGCGGATCTAGCGGGGCCGCTCGGTCACCCGGACGCCCTCGACCACCGTGTCTCCGGGATGCACGATGACGCTGGCGCCTTCCGCAAGCCCGGACAGGACTTCCGCCTCCTGCCCGGTTTGGTGTCCCAGCTCGAGCAGGGTTCGATGTGCCCGGCCTTGTACCGGCACGTACACGGCCCACTGGTCACCGACTCGAAACAAGGCGCTCGTCGGCACCTTCAGCGTCCGAGGCTCTTCCCACACGACGATACGCACCTCGACACGATAGCCATCGCCAAGAGCCGCAAATGTGTCTGCTGGAGAGGCGACATCCATGATCACGTTGACGCGTTGCTCCTCGACGCCGAGCGCGGAAATCTTGGTGAAGCCCGCCGGTTCAACCCTGCGGACGGTGGCGGCCAAGGCGTGATCGCCGCCCCACTGCTCGAGCATGACGCGAGCACCGGCGCGCACGCGGACCGCGTCGGTGGAGAGCAGATCGGCCACGATCTCAAGGCGGCCCGGATCGCCAATTTCAAGAAGGGGATCACCCGCCGGTACTACGCTCTCGCTTTCCCGGAGCCGCTTGAGAACCACGCCGTCGACCGGCGCGGTCACGTCCACCACCCGGCCAGACACATCGGACGAGGCCGGGGCGATGCGAACACGGGCACGATCGAGCTCCGACGCGGCCGCGCGCACAGCAAACGCCGCGGCGTTGACGGCCTCCTCGGATGCGCGCACCTCCGCTTCGCGGGCCTCGAGTGCTTGGCTCGTGCCGAGTTGCTCGGCCACCAGGGTGCGTGTGCGCAGTCCTTCGCGCTGCGCCTGCGCCAGGGCGGCGCGGGCACGGGCCTCATCGGCGCGCGCGCGCCCCAGTGCCGCCTCCGCGCCATCGATCGCCGCCTGGGCCTCAGCTCGCGCGCGCGCGTCAAGCAGCGGCGGCGCCTCCGCCCGCACGCGCGCCACGACCTGTCCGCGCTTCACGGGATCGCCGGCGTCGAGTTCGACCCGCAGCACACGGCCAGCGACGGGAGTCGCCACGACAAACCGATCGCGCACGCGGGTGCGCCCTTCCTCGTCGATGGTCACAACGAGCGGACCGGAGGACACCACCGCGACGTCGACCGCCACCGTCTTCGGCCAGAGCGCGACCGCCAGCAGCGCGGCCGCGAGCCCAGCCGTGATGAGGACTCGGCGATTGGTCAACAGTCGCAGGATCGACATCATTCAAGCCCCTTGAGTACGGCAACCAGGTCGAGGCGGTCCAGGCGGCGCCGCACCAGGAGCCCGGAAAGCAACGCCGCCCCGATGACGATGAGAAATGCCCAGGCCACCGTCGGGGCTGTCACCACATAGGAGAGACGATAGATCTCGTTATTAAAGCTGGTCATGATAAGCGCGCCCAGCCCGTATCCGATGGCCGCGCCCACGGGCAACGCGAGCAGCGTCAAGATCGCCAGCTCGCCAAGCAGGATCAGAGAAATTTCGGCACGCGTGAACCCAAGGACGCGAAGACTGGCCAACTCGTGGCTTCGCTCGGAGAGCGACACACGGGCTGAGTTGTAGACCACCCCGAACGCGATCACCCCGGCGAACATCACATTGAAGAAGATCTGTAGGTACATCGTTTCGGCCATGGTCTCGCGAAAGTTGTTGAGGGTCGTCTCTCGAAGGGCCACACCCGCGACGACGGGCATGGCCTTCACCGCTGTATAGAAGCGGCCGCGGGCGGCGGGATCGACGCTCATGGCCGCGCCCGAAATCGTGGCGCCTTCACCCACCATGCGATTGAGGGTGTCGAGTCGCATGTAGGCCTGCAGACCCATGCTGTCGTCCACAAGGGCAGCCACCGGCACGTCGAGGACCTGCCGGCGACCCGTGAGCACCTCGACGCGCACATCGTCACCCGGGGCCACGCCCAGGATGCCGCCAAGCATCTTCGACAGCACCAGCCCGGTGGCGGGCAGCAGCACGGCGCGGCCGTCGCGTGCGACGATCCGGTTGAGCTGCGGGGCAGCCGACAGTCCTGTGATCGCCAGGGTGCGCGTGCGATGGCCGGCGCGAAGCCTCACCGGCAGCGCGCGCATGGGCTCCACGTCCATGACCCCAGGCATGTGAACGACATCGTGCAGCGCGCGCTCCGCACGCGGCTGAACGAAGCTGACGGTGGCGTCCTGCCGCATCGCCAGGTTGAACTGCTGATTGATGAGCAGGTCCATGATGTCGATGAACGAGAGGCCGACGAGGAGCACCGCGACGGCGAACGCGATTCCGGTGATTGACGTCAGCGCGCGACCTGGCTGCCGCTCCAGGTTGCGAAAGATCATCCGTGTCGTGAGCGGGAGACGGAACCGTCCCCACGGACGCTCGACGAGGCTCCGCCGATAGCGCGCTGGCCGTTCTGGTCGCATGGCCTCGGCGGGCGGCACCCTGACCGAGTGTCGCACGGCGGACTGCGCGCCGACGGCGGCGACCAGAAGGCTGCCCAGAAT
>JBEBGG010000051.1:0-23132 GCA_040081555.1 Vicinamibacterales bacterium | reverse complement strand
GTGCAGGCGCGCCGTCTCGGCCTGCGCGGTGGCTATGTCAGCGTCGATCTGCTTCGATTCCTTGTCGAGAATCCAATAGCGCGAGCCGATCAGAGTGAGCGTTGCCAACATGATCGCGCCGCAACCGAGCGCGACGCGTTGACCGGCGAATGCGGGGACCTTGGCCTTGACAGCCTTCCGCTCGCCCGTGAGGAGGTTGATACGGATCATTTCTCGCCGCCCTTTCTGAGCGCGAGCCCGACGGCCACCGCCGCCTTCGAGACCAGTTCCGGACTCATCGTGTGGTCACAGGCTATGTTCTTGAACGGATCAAACCGCTCAACCGGGGCTTCAAACCTGGCTTCGAGCGCCTGTGCAAAACCGTCGACCGATGAAGCGCCGCCGCTCAGCAGAATGCGATCGATCCGATCCGAAGTGGCAGTCGCGCGGAAGAAGTCGAATGTCTTGTGAATCTCAAGAAGCACGTTTTCCGTCATCGCGTGCAGAATCGGCCGCACGTCGTCCATCGAGGGACCGTCAAACAGCAGGCCCTTCTTGGCGAGTTCTGCGGACTCGAACGACAGGCCGAGTTCGCGCTGCACGGCTTCGGTGTAGGCGTTCCCGCCGAGCGAGATGTCTCGGGTGAACAGCGACTGGTTGTTGCTGACGATGTTGATGTTGACGGCGCTCGCCCCGGCGTTGACGAGTACGGTCACCTCAGTGGGATCGAGGCCGTAGTTCAGTTCACAGGCGTTCTGGAGCGCGAAGGCATCTACATCCACCACGACCGGCTTGCATCCGGCCTGGGTGATCACCTCGGTGTAGTCGGCGATCTTCTCCTTCTTGGCGGCGACGAGAAGTACTTCCATCGCCCCGCGCGACTCGGGGCCAGTGCCGGGGTCGAGGATCTGGTAGTCGAGATTGACGTCCTGAATATCGAAGGGGATGTATTGCTCGGCCTCCCAGTGAATCGACTGGGCCAGTTCGGCCTCGGTCATCACCGGCAAGCTGATCTTCTTGACGATGACGGAGTTGCCAGACAGGGACGCAGCGACATCTCTTGTCTTGAAGGTCTGGCCTGCAAACACCTTCCGGATGGCTTCGGCAACGGCACCGCGGTCGATGATGGCGCCGTCGACAATGCTGTCTGCCGGGATCGGCTCGATCGCCATCGCGCCGAGCTTGAACTTCTTACCAACGCCGCGTAGCTCAACAGCCTTGACGGCGCTCGACCCGATGTCGAGACCGACGACCGATTTGCCTGTGCCAAAACCAAACATCGTATGAATTCCTGCGTGAATCGTTCGGTGGACCGACAGCCTAGACCGCAAAGCCGGTACCAGGGCGTTTTCCTTGGACTTTCTCGAAATTCCCGTTCAGGAGCGCAGATTCTGCGACCGTGAGTCAGGAGTTCAGCGATCGGCTGATTACGAAGTCGTCAGCGAATCACGGTTTGGGATGGCAGCTCGAGCATTGGCGGTTGTGGCCTGCCTCCCCACACTGCGTTATCGGCTCGGGCGGCATGCTGCTTGACAGTGCCCAGAAGCGTCCGTATGATTTGGGTTTACCGCTGCTCGGTTTTGTCGCACAGACCCCCTCGTTGAGGTTCGTTCCGCACTGAGGTTCTTCTGCACTGCACGACACTCGGGCATATTGGATTTTGTGAAGTCGGATTCGAAGAGGGCGTGTCGGGAATGTCTACGTTTATGGCGACCGCGGAATATGCCGCAACAGCAGGCCGCTGGCATGTGATTGACGCGGAGGGTCAGGTGCTCGGTCGGCTCGCGACCGTCGCAGCACGTCTCCTGCAAGGCAAGCACAAGGCGACCTACACGCCTTTCATCGATGTCGGCGACTTCGTGATAGTCGTCAACGCGGCCAAAGTGAAGCTCACCGGCCGCAAGGAAGAACAGAAGATCTACCGTCAGCACTCCGGCTACGAGGGCGGACTGCGTGAGACGCGCGTGAGCATCGTGCGCGAGCGCCACCCGCACCGGATCGTTGAAGATGCCGTGCACGGCATGTTGCCCAAGACGAAGATGGGCGAGGCGATGTACCGGAAGTTGAAAGTGTACGCCGGCGCGGATCACCCGCACACGGCGCAGAAACCCACCAAGCTTGAGGTCGCGTAACGTGGCAGCAGTTCAGTACTACGCAACGGGTCGACGCAAGACGTCCACCGCCCGCGTATTCCTTCGTCCAGGCACCGGTACCTTTTCGATCAACCAGCGCGCCTTCGACGCATTTTTCCCCACCGAAGCGCTGCGCATGCAGATTCGCCGGCCGCTCGTCCTCACAGAAACGACCGACAAGTTCGACGTTCTCGCGACGGTGGCGGGCGGCGGCGTGTCCGGACAGGCGGGCGCGGTACGCCTTGGCATTTCTCGCGCTCTGCTTGAGTTCAACGGCGAGCTGCGCAAGAAGTTGAAGGACGAGGGTCTGCTCACGCGCGACGCGCGTGCGAAGGAACGTAAGAAATACGGCATGGCGGGCGCTCGTAAGCGCTTCCAGTTCAGCAAGCGTTAATTTAGGAGGACTATTGGCCGCGATCGCGATGAAGGATCTGCTGGAGGCGGGGGTGCACTTCGGCCACCAGACCAAGCGTTGGAATCCGAAGATGAAGAAGTACATCTTTGGCGAACGGAACGGCATCTACATTCTTGACCTCGGCAAGACGGTCAAGCTGTTCAACGCTGCCGAGGAGTTCATCACCAACCTCAGTCAGCGAGGCAGCACGTTCCTGTTCGTAGGAACGAAGCGCCAGGCGAAGGACGTGATTGCTGAAGAGGCGCAGCGTTCGAACATGTTCTACGTGAACGAGCGTTGGCTCGGTGGGCTCCTGACCAACTTCGCGACGATCCAGCGAAGTCTCGGCCGTCTTCGCGATCTCGAAGCGATGACGACTGATGGCCGCTATGACACGCTCTCGAAGAAGGAAATCGCCGGCAACGAGAAAGAGCGGAAGAAGCTCACCAAGAACCTCGAAGGCATTCGTGGCATGACCCGGCTGCCTGACGCGGTGTTCGTGGTCGACACCAAGAAGGAAAAGATCGCCGTTGACGAGGCCCGCAAGCTGAAGATTCCGATCATCGGCATCGTCGACACCAACTGCGATCCCGACGAGGTGGACTTCGTCATCCCCGGCAACGACGATGCGCTTCGCTCGATCCGTCTCTTCGCGTCGCGCATCGCCGACGCGGTGATTGCCGGCCGAGACATGAAGCAGTCGATCGACGCCGAGCAGGCGCGCGAGGCGGCCGACGACGCAGCGGCGGCCAAGGACGCGGAAGACCCCCGTCGCGTGGTACGGCCGGTTCGGCGTCCGCGTGAGACGGCGCCGGCATCCGCGTAACCATCGCGACGACTTCCCTCTCGACGCCGGCCTTCTCTCAGGGGGGCCGGCGTTTTTTTTGGTACTGACATTCGGAGAGCACCATGGCGATTAGCGCAGCAGACGTGAAGAAGCTCCGTGACCAGACCGGCGCGGGCATGATGGATTGCAAGGCAGCCTTGGAAGAAGCGCAGGGCAACTTCGAGGACGCGACCACCGTCCTCCGCAAGAAGGGCCTGGCCAGCGCGGCCAAGAAGGCAGGACGTACGACCAGCGAGGGCCTGATTGGCAGCTGGGTCACCGAGAGCCACTCCACCGGCATCCTCGTCGAAGTGAACTGCGAGTCGGACTTCGTGGCGCGCACAGGCGACTTCCAGCAGCTCATCGCGACGGTCATCGCGGAGATCGAGAAAGCCGGCGACAAGGCGAACAACAGCTGGCTGCAGGACCCCAAAGGCCCGGTGCACCCGCACGTGGCGTTGGCGATCGGCAAGCTCGGCGAGAACATGGCCGTCCCGCGCTTTGTCCGCTACGCCGGTCACGGCTATGTGGGGCAGTACATTCACATGGGCGGAAAGATCGGCGTCCAGATTGAGCTCTCGGGCGTGACGCCCGCCGTGGCCGCCAAAGAGGAATTTGGCACCTTGGTGAAGGAACTGGCGATGCAAGTTGCGGCAGCGAGCCCGGCGTATGTATCGAGGCACGAAGTGCCGACGGATCTGCTCGATAAGGAACGCGCCATCTACCGCGCGCAAATGGAGAATTCCGGAAAGCCCGCCAACGTGGTCGACAAGATCGTCGAAGGCAAGCTTGGAAGCTTCTACGGACAGATCGTACTGCCGGACCAAGCGTCGATTCGCGACCCGAAGATGACCGTGGCAGAAGTGCTTGTAGCGGCAAACAAGTCGCTCGGCGCCAACATCGCGGTCACACGCTTCGCGCGGCTCAAGGTGGGCGAAGCAGCGGGAGCGTAGAGCGGCGCTGGGCGCTGGGTGCTCGGCTTTGGGCGCTGGACTTTGCAGTGCGACGCACACTCGCAAAGTTCCAGCAGAGCCCAACACCTGGAACGGGGACCTGCAGGCAGAGTCCGCCTCCACGCTATAATCCCAACGTGTCTCGCCCCCGCACTCCCGCATACAAGCGTGTTCTCCTAAAACTGTCTGGCGAAGCCCTGATGGGCTCTCAGACCTACGGCATCGACCCGGCTGTCGCCACCCAAATCGCGCTCGATGTCTCTGAAATCCAGGGCATGGGCGTCGAGACGGCCATCGTCATCGGAGGAGGCAACATCTTTCGCGGCGTGGCGGCTAGCGCCCGCGGCATGGACCGCTCCACCGCTGACTACATGGGGATGCTGGCGACAATCATCAACGCCCTCGCATTGCAGGACGCCCTCGAACAACAAGGTGTCACCACGCGCGTCGTGACCGCGATTGAAATGCGCGCGGTCGCCGAACCGTTTATTCGTCGCCGTGCGATTCGCCACCTCGAAAAGGGACGTGTCGTGGTCTTCGGGGGTGGCACCGGCAATCCCTATTTCAGCACCGACACGGCAGCAGCGCTGCGCGCCATGGAAATAAAGGCCGAGGTGATTCTCAAGGCCACCAAGGTGGACGGCATCTACACTGCCGACCCAGTCACGCACCCGACAGCCACGCGCTATGACCAGATTTCTTACCTTCAAGTGCTCGAACAGGGCCTCAAGGTGATGGACGCAACCGCCATCTCTCTGTGCATGGACAACAAACTGCCGATCGTCGTGTTCAACCTTCGCACGCCTGGCAATATCAAGCGCGCCATCAGCGGCGAGAGCATCGGCTCGCTCGTGACGGCGTGAGGAGCTAGACCGATGGATGTCAACGATTTGAAGGGCTTGTTTACCGAGACCTCGAGACGGATGAATGGGTCCCTCGAACACGTCCGACACGAACTGGCGGGCGTCCGCACGGGCCGCGCGAGCGTCACACTGCTCGACGCGGTGCACGTCGAAGCCTACGGCTCAAAGATGCCTCTCAACCAGTTGGCGGGCTTGTCGATTCCTGAGCCTTCGATGATCATCGCGCAGCCCTTCGATCCGTCAACGCTTGGCGCCATCGAGAAAGCCATCCGCTCCGCGGACCTCGGCCTGAACCCGGCCAGCGACGGCAAGGTCGTCCGCATTCCTATTCCATCGCTCACGGATGAACGCCGCAAAGAACTATCCCGCCATATGCACAAGCTCACCGAGGAGGGACGGAACGGTGTCCGCCAGGTGCGTCGCGACGCCAACGACCGCCTCAAGAAGCTGCTGAAAGATTCAGCGATCTCGCAGGACGACGAGAAGAAGGGACTCGAAGAGGTCCAGAGGCTCACCGATCAGCACATCAAGCAGATCGATGAGATGGAGAAGAAGAAGGACGCCGATCTCCTCGGCAGGTAGCCCTAGTCGCCGAGGGCCACGCCTAACGCCCTTGCGGCCAGTAGCAGATCACAATCCCTCGGCACGGTCTTGGTTTTTCCCACGACCTCGATGAGAGGCCTGGCAACGATGTCTGGCGGCGCAAACGCCACCATCGCGCCGAACGCTCCCTGCTTCACCAACTCCACTGCCTTGGCGCCAAAGCGGGTGGCAAGCACGCGGTCGAAACTGGTGGGTGCGCCGCCCCGCTGTAGGTGACCGAGCACCACATGGCGTGTTTCCTTACCGGTCAACATCCCGAGTTCCGCAGATACACGGGCCGCGATGCCCCCCAGGCGCTCGACATGTCCGCCGCTCCCCTTCTCAAGAAGTGACAGCGTGCCACCAGCCGGATACGCGCCCTCTGCCACAACTACGATGCTGAATCGCGCGCCCCACTGGTCGCGCTCACGCAACTTGGCAGCCACAGCCTGCAAGTCGAACGGCACTTCGGGAATCAGAATCGCGTCGGCGCCACCGGCCACACCGGCGTGTAGCGCGATCCAGCCTGTATAACGACCCATAACCTCGACGACGATGATCCGGCGATGTGCTTCAGCTGTCGTGTGCAGACGATCGATCGCGTCGGTCGCAAATGCCACAGCGGAGTCGAAGCCGAAACAGTTGGTCGTGCCGACGATGTCGTTGTCGATCGTCTTCGGGACGCCCACGATCGGGAGCCCCCGTTCGGCGAACTGTTGTGCGATAGCAAGCGTGCCATCGCCGCCGATCACAATCAGGGCCCCGAGTCCAAGCCGCCGGAACACATCGAGGCAACGGTCCGCATAGGGCCTCGGGCCCTCCGACGTATCGACCATGCCGCTGAAATCATTGCCAGTGTTCACAGTTCCAAGGACCGTGCCACCGAGGCGCATGATGCCGCGGACATCGCTCGGCTTCATCGTGCGGCAGCGCTCAAGCTCGAGCAGCCCGTCAAAGCTGTCTTCGATGCCGAGGCACTCAATGCCGCTATTGCTGGCCGTCTTAACAACCGCGCGAATAACGGCGTTTAGCCCTGGAGCGTCGCCTCCACCGGTTAGCACGCCAATGCGGGCGAGAGGAAGCATGTGCCCGACTATAACAAACGAGTCGGCGGCCGTCGGTGACGATCAGGAGGTTGCCCGGCCGGAAATCAGCGTGCTACACTCAGTGGTCTTGGGGAGGCGAGACTGTCGTCCCAGGGTCAACGCAGAAACATGAGTGGGCGGCTAGCTCAGCTGGGAGAGCGCCGCGTTCGCAATGCGGAGGCCGGGAGTTCGATCCTCCCGCCGTCCACCAACTTTCTGACAATTCATCGAGCCGGCAAGCCGCTTTGATTCCCCAAGGCGGCTTTGTTGTGTTCCGGCGTGACTGGCGGCCCCACGGAGCGCTAGCCGATCACCTCGAAGCATTCGAGCTCGCTGTCTCGGCCCCGCAAGGTCACCCCACCGAGGGAGCGAACATCGAACGCGTGGCCGATCCGGTCGCGCGTGTTCTTGGAAATGACAATTTGATCGGGCTTGGCCACGCCGCCTTCCATGCGCGACGCCGTGTTCACCACATCACCAAGCACCGTGAACTCCCGGCGCTTGGGTGAGCCGATGTCGCCGGTCAGTGCACGACCGCTGTTGATGGCAATCCGCATATGAATCGGATTCTGCGGACGTTCCAGATTGGCACGGGCGAGTTCCGCGCGCATGGCGATGGCCGCACTGACGGCACGGGTCGCGTGGTCCGGCTGATCGAGCGGCGCGCCAAAGACCGCAAGGATGGCATCGCCAATGAACTTGTCCAGCGTGCCGTCGTGCTCGAAAAGCACCTCGCCCATTCGACCAAAGAAGTCGTTCAACATCTCACCGATCTGTTGCGGCTCGGCATGCTGGCACATCGTCGTGAAGCCAACAATGTCGCAGAACATCACCGTGACATCGCGCTCCTGAGTGACAAAAGACCCGTCGGCGGTGCTGTCCTGGATGATGCGCGTGACCACGCCTGGCGAGTGATATCGCTGCAAGCGCTCGCGGCGCTTCTGCTCCTCAAGCAAACGCACCGACAAGCGGGCTTGTTCGATTGCCACCGCTGCATAGTTGCAGAGCGCTGCGAAGATCTCGAGATCGTCAGTCGTGAAGCGCTTACTGCGCGGATTGTCGCAGTAGAGCACGCCGTTCACTTCGTTGCGATTCCAGAGCGGCGCGCACATGAACGAGCGGACGTTCATCGACTGAATACTGTCGGACTCGTTCAACCGCGTGTCGTACAGCGCGTCTTTTGCCAGCATCGCCACTTTGTCTCGCATCACCGTATTGACGATGGTGCGACTGATGGACACCTTGGCTGGCGTCGAACCGTCACGGCTGCGCATGACCCGAGCGGCGAGTGGCTGATCGACCGAATCGCGCAGCAGGAGAAAGGCCCGTTCGGCCGGCAATACCTCAAAGACGAGTTCGACCACCCGCGTAAGCACCTGTTCCAGCGGCTGAACCGTGACCAGCGTCTTGCCGATTTCGGTGAGGAGCCTGAGCAGTCGACCGCCGCGTCGATCGCGGCCAGAGCGTCGATCGCCCGAAGGGCGGCCCGCATCACCTTTCCGACGATCCACTCCGCTGCGCCGCTCGAGGCTCGGCGCCTGCGGCGCGGCGGGTACATTGGCCGGTGGAGCCACAGGCGCTGGGACCGACGGGGCTTGGACCGACACGCTCGCAGGCGCCGTGGCCTTTTTCTTTGCGACGCCCTCGGCCGGCCGTACCGGCGCGACAGGGCCAGAGCCGAGTGCTTCGGGTGGCGTGTCGAGCCGGTCCATGCGCTTCACGATGGTCGCGGACTCGTCGAAAATCTGGTGCTTTTCCGACAGGACGTCGTTCTCGGCCACGTCGCTGGTCAGCGTGATCGCGACCGGACCGACGGAGAACACGTCGCCCGGCCGGAGCTCCAACTCGCTGGACAGCTTCTGCCCCTTGAGTGTTGTGCCGTAGGTGCTGCCCGCATCGCGCAGGTAGACGTGCTTTCCGTCGACGCGAATGCGCGCGTGTTGGCGTGAGACCAGCGCTGCGCTGATCGTCAGATCGCACGCTGGAGCGCGGCCGATTACCGTTTCGCCTTCGCGCAGTTGATGAGCGCGCGACACGAGGCCATCGACAAACGTCAGCGTGTACACCCGCCTATTATTCCTTGGGCTCGATCAGTCGCGCCACCGTCAATCCAGTTCGCTCCTGGAGGGCGGCGCTGACCCGCCCGCTCGCGACGTCGTCGACGCGCACGACCAGCAGGGCGGCTGGTGTCCGCAGGCCGAGCCAGTTGCGACGCCCCCGGCCGAGGAATCCACCGCCCTCAACCCGCATCGCCTCAGCGGGGCCGCTCGGCGAATTCCAGAGCGGCTGACGCGAATTGGAGTAGGTGAGATTCGTCAGATCGCTGACCGACACCTGGTAGAGGGGCTTGCCGTCGGTCTGGATCACACTCACCGAGCCATCGGCGAGCAGAACGCGGGCGTCGCGCTCACGGTACTTGTCGCCATCAGCGACCACCGCCTTCGCTTCGAACTTGAACGGCGACGTGTTCGAAATGCGCGCGAGGCTCGAGTTGGGCGGAGGCGGCGCCGCGACCGCCGGCACGACAGCTCGCGGTGTGGCTTTGGCAGCACGGTTCGCCGTCGTTGGAACCGTCGGATCCGCCGGCGACGTGCGAATCGGCGGGTCTGCGATTCCCACTGGCGGAGACGGCGGGACACCGATGGCCTTGGCTGCCCCACCGGAAATAGTTGTTGGCGCCACTGATTCTTGGGCCGGTAGTGCCCCGGCCAGCGTCGCGACCGCCGGCGGAGCCACGCTGGCGGCCCCGTTTGTTGACTCCGTGACGGCAGTGGGCCGTCTGAGCACCATTACCGCCAGCACCACGACTCCGAGCACGAGCACCCCGAGAATTGCGCCCGCCGCGGCAAACTGCTTGCGCTCCATCACAAGCGTCGTGCCGGTAGGCGCGGGGGCCACCGGAGCCGTCACCGTCGGCGCCAGCGACTCCCTTGGCACCGCGACGGTCGGCGCGCTAGCCGTTGGCGCGAGCATCGTCGGCACGCCCGCTGGCCCGACGTCAGGGATTGTCACGCTTGGCATCTGGAGGGTCGGCCCAACGTCTGAGAGAACCTCTACCAGCCGAGAACCGGCCATCGGCACGTCGACCGGAACGCTACGTGGAACGGCCGCCACCAAGGTCGCTTCGTCCGGATTGAACGTCGACATTGAGGGCTCTTCCGGCGCCGGAACGTCGAGCGGAGCTGTGGGCTCTTCGCCAGACACCGCAGCGATCGGCATCGCCAGCGTTGGCCCCTCGCCACTGATGGCCTCGCGGTTCGAGCCACTCGCGCCGGTCTTGTCCGTCGCCGACGACACGCCGGAAAGCACTGCGGCTCGAAACTCCTCGACGCTCTGGTAGCGATCGACCGGCGACTTGGCGAGCGCACGAACAACGACCGGCTCGCACCACGGCGGCAGATCCGGCCGATGGCGGCGGACGGGTGTCGGCAACTCGTTGAGCTGCTTGTGCACCATCTCGGTCGCCGAGGGAGCGTCAAACGGCACCTCGCCGGTCAGCAATACATAGAGGAGAGCACCGACGGAGTAAATGTCAGCACGCGCATCCACATCGTTGCCAAGAATCCGCTCGGGCGCCATATATGCGGGCATGCCCACCGAGAAAGCCGCCGCGGTCATCTGCGAAGCACCTTCGACCGGTGCCATCGCAAAATCAAGCAGTTTGATGGTGCCACGCTCAGTCACTATCACGTTCGAAGGCTTCAGGTCGCGGTGCACAACGCCGACCGCATGCGCGTGGCCGAGGACGCTCAGGATTTGCGCCACCAGCAGTGCCGCACGCTCCGGCGTCTCTGGCCCAACGCGGGCCATGAGGGCCTCGAGACTTTCACCGCTCACCAGTTCGGTCACAAGCAGAACGCCTTCGCCTGTCACCTGCACATCGTGGATCGTTGCGATATCTGGGTCGTTCAGCTGGGCCAGCGCCTTCACTTCGAGCTGAAAGCGCTTCATGACGTCGCTGTCTGCGACATCAGCGTGCAGCACTCTGACGGCCACGTTGCGACCAAGCGTCTCATCGAGCGCTCTAAAAACCGTACCCGTGACGCCCCTGCCGAGCGTTTCAACGATGCGGTAGTTGCCGATGGTTTTTCCGATCATGCCGCGTGGGTCAACCTCTGGGGGTAGGCGTCACACTCTATGTCGCCGTGACACAGGAGTCAACGCGAGCACCACGGGGCCCACTGCGCGGGCCACGTGTGCGGCAAATGCGGCTGTGACCATGGCAGCGTCGTGCCGACGACACCGTTACTGGCTCATTGGCCTGACCTGATCACCCTCGCCGATGAACGTACGCGGCTTTCCACTTTGCACGGCTGCGAGGCCGACACTCAGCCGGACGGACAGCTGGAGTTCCCGGACAAGGCACTCCACCGCTTCGACATCGTGGTGACCTAGAGACACGACCGCGCGGAACGTCGGCCTTCTCACGGCGAGGCGATGAGGCGTGGAACCAACGCAGGCCCTGAACAGCCGTCCCCGGCCTGACATTCGGGCCGCGAGCGCGACGAAATCGCTCGCGCTTCGCCGTCAGAGAATACCGTTCTCGGCCAGACTCAGACGGCCGCTCCGCATGCTAACGTGTACGTGTGCACACTCGACCGCTCGCCGCGGCCCTGTTGTCTATGGCTCTGCTGGCGCCAGCCAGAGCCGCCACGTTGACCCCAACCGAGCTCGCCGCGGCGCTACAGAAACGTTACGACAACGTGCGTGATTTCTCCGCCGACTTCGTGCACACCTATCGTGGAGGCGTGCTTCGCAAGGAAATCAGCGAGAAGGGACGGGTTCTGGTGCGAAAGCCGGGCCGCTTCCGCTGGGACTACTCTGCGCCTGAGGTGAAGCAGTTTGTTTCTGACGGCGTGAAGGTCTATTCGTACGTGCCGCAGGACAAGCAGGTCGTCGTGACGACGGTGCCGGTTGAAGACGAGGCCTCGACGCCGGCGCTTTTCCTGGCAGGCAAGGGCAACCTCGCTCGCGACTTCACTGCCACCATGGCGCCGCTGCCGCAAGGTGCTCCTGCCGGGGCTCGGGCCCTGAAACTGGTGCCCAAGGCGCCGCAACGCGATTACGATTCGCTGGTCGTCGTGGTGGATGCTGAGACATTCGGGTTGCGTGGGTTGGTGACGGCAGACGCCCAGGGGGGCACGTCGAGTCTGATGTTCACCAACCTGAGGGAAAATGTGGGGCTCTCTGACAAGGACTTCGCCTTCAAGATGCCGCGCGGCGTGGACGTAATCAGTGATGACGGTCGCCGTTAGACGTTCGTTCGTTGCGCTGGGGCTGCTGGTGACGCTGGCAGGCTGTGCCACGTCAGCGGCCCTTCGGCGCGGCGAAGAACATGAGCGCCGCCAGGATTACGACCGCGCCGTCGCCGAATATACCAACGCGCTCCGCCGCAACCCTGACGACACAAGAGCCAGGCTGGCGCTGGATCGCGCGAAGATTCGCGCGTCAGCTGATCACTTCCAGCGAGCCCGGCGCCTCGCCGCCCTCGGCAAGTACGACGAAGCGCTGGTGGCCTATGAGGCTGCGGCGGAGCTCAATCCGAGTAACGGCGACGTCGATGCCGAACTCCGCAGTACGCGCAACCAGCTGCGGGCCAAGGTGGCCGTGGCCCGCGAAGGCCGGACTGAGCTCCAAGCACTGATCGAACGATCGCGCGACCTGCCCGCCGACGGCCTGGCTCTCCCGGTCGATGTGAAGATGCCGGGGTCACTCACCTTTCGTGAGGCCAGCAGCCGGGACGTCTTCCTTGCCGTCGCTCGCTTCGGCAACATCAGCATCGCGTTTGACCCGACGTTTCGCGAGGCGCCAGTCACAATCGACCTGCGGAACGCCTCCCTCGATCAGGCACTGAGCACGGTGGCGGACGCGACGCGGACGTTCTTCCGAGTCAACTCTTCCCGCAATGTGCTGGTGATTCCTGATACCCCCGCCAAGCGCCGCGAGTTCGAGGAAGAGGTCGTGCGCACGTTCTACTTGAGCAACGCCGACCTCAAGGAAACGCAGGACCTGCTCCGTCTCGTGCTCGACGCGCGCCGGATCTCACCGACCACCGCGACCAACGCCATCACGATCAAGGACACGCCCGAGCGAATCTCTGCGGCCGCCAAGGTCATTGCGGCGATCGACAAGGCCCGCCCCGAGGTGATCATTGATGTCGAGCTCCTCGAAGTCGACCGAACCCGGCTCACGGAATACGGCCTGCAACTCGCGTCCAGTGGTTCGGCGGGGCTCGACGGCAGCATCTCGGCAAAGTCCACCGACGCAGCGCCGCTTTCCCTGCGGTCACTCCGAAACCTGACGCAATCCGACATGCTGCTCGCCAACTTCCCGTCGCTTTACTACCGGTTGCTGAAGAGTGACAACAACACACGGACGCTAGCCAATCCGCAGTTGCGCACCTCAGAAGGCACTTCGGCGCAGGCGCGCTTCGGGGAGCGCATTCCAGTACCGGTGACGGTATTCACTCCACTCACGGCGAGCGGTGGCCAGGCCCAGCCGATTACCTCCTACAACTACGAGAATATCGGGGTCAACATCGACATCACCCCCCGGACGCACCATGACGATGAGGTCACGCTGGTACTGAAGGTGAACGTGCAGAGCATCTCTGGCACGGGCTTCAACGGCCTGCCCACATTTGGCAACCGCGAGATCAATACAGTCATTCGCCTGAAGGATGGCGAGACTAACATGCTGGCCGGCCTGATTCGTGACGATGAGCGACGCGTGCTCGACGGCATTCCGGGCCTCAGCGACGTCCCGGTGATCGGCCGTCTCTTCGCCCACTCGCGGACGGAGACCAAGCAGACCGACGTCATCCTGACCCTCACACCGCACATCATCCGTGTGTTGGATGTGGACGAAAGCGATCTGCGCGCATTCCGTGTTGGCCGGGATGCGGTCGGGGGCGCTGGCGGTAACATGGAAGTCTCGCCCCCCGCCGAGTTGCCGCGTCAGAACCAGGGCGAGGTCGGCAATGGCGTTCGGTCCGTGCAGCCGATTCAACCGCCGTCCCAATCTCCCGCGCCTGCGCCCAGTGCACCGGCGTCTCAGCAGCCGCAGCAGCCTCGCTGAGACCTGGCGGAACACGCCCTCCCTAGTTCACCTTCTCCACTACCGCGCCGAGCGACCGAAGCCGATCCACGAGCTGCGCGTAGCCGCGCTCGACCGTCTCGAGCGGTGAAAGTTCGCTCTCCCCATCGGCAGCAAGTCCGGCAGCGATAAGCGCCATCCCCGACCGAAGGTCCCGACTGTCAAGCGGCCGCCCGCGGAGTTTCCTCGGACCGGTGGCGATGATTCGATGCGGATCACAAAGGAAGAGATCCGCACGCATGCCACTCAGTTGCTCGAGCGCAAAGAGACGAAGCTCGTAGAGCCAGTCGTGGACCAACGTCCGTCCTTCGGCTTGAGTGGCCAGGACTGTCACGAGGCTGACGAGGTCGCTTGGAAAGCCCGGCCACAGGCCCGTCGTGATCTTGCCAGCGGCCGCCGGCTTAGACCGCTCGACGCGAAAGACATCGCCATCAAGACCGCACTCGACGTTCAGCCGCTTGAGCACGGCGCCGACGACCTCGAGGTCCTCCGCGCGCGCGCCGCGCACGGCGATCTCGCCTTGCGTGACCGCGGCCACCACCGCCCAACTTCCGGCTTCGATGTAGTCACCCCAAAGGCGATGCGACGCACCGCGGAGGCGGCCGCCCCCCTCGACGCGTATGGTCGATGTGCCGGCTCCCGTGACCTGGGCACCCATCTTCGTCAGGAAGTTGCAGAGCTCGACGACATGCGGCTCGCAGGCGGCGTGACGGATTTCGGTGACGCCTGGAGCCGCAGCCGCCGCGATGAGCGCGGTTTCTGTGCCGGTGACCGACGCCTCGTAGAGGTAGATCGATGTCGGCTTCAACCCTTCCGGCACCTCAAGTGGATGACCGGGCCCCTCCATGATGCGCGCACCCATGCTCACCAGGGCCTCGAGATGGGTGGCGATCGTACGCCGCGCCGGGAAGTCGCCTCCAGGTGGCGCCAGCCGCGCACGCCCGAGACGCGCGAGCAACGGGCTCAACAGCAGCACCGACCCACGCAAGCGACCAACCAGCATCGGATCTGGTTCATCCTTCGTCACCTTCGGACAGCGAATCCTCAAGGTGGTCGTGCCAACGCCGTCGACCTCTGCACCAACGTCGACCAGCAGTCGCGCCATGACCTCGACGTCGCTGATGCGGGGGACATTCTCCAGGACGCATTCTTCGGTGGTGAGCAGAGCTGCAGCCATCAGCGGCAGCGCGGCGTTCTTATTGCCTTCAACCGCGACCTCGCCGGAAAGCCGGCGGCCGCCTTCAATCAGCAGTGTGGACATAGTGGGGGTCTCGAGCCGTGAGGGCGTTCAAATTGTAGACGGAGGAACGGCGCAGGATCACGGTTCGAAATCGCCGAGGTAGACAATTTCCTCGCGAAGCTCGACGCCGAACTGCCTGAATACTTCGTCCCGGCACCGATTAATCAGCGCCCGGATGTCGCGCGCGCTGGCCGACCCAACGTTGACGATGAAATTTCCGTGCGTTAGCGCGACACGGGCGCCGCCCTCGGTGACGCCCTTGAGCCCAGCCCGATCGACCAGCGCGCCAGCCGACCACGGAATGCCGTTGGGCACGTTGTCGGTGCCGCGCTGTGGGTTCTGAAAGATGCAGCCGGCACTTGGCGACTCAAGTGGTTGCGTGCGCTTCCTGAAGGCGAGTGACTCGCGGGCCACGGCCCGCAATGCCGTCGGCTGGCCCGGCGACACCGAGAACGCTGCGGCCAGCAGCACCTCGTGAGTGGTCCGAAGCCGGCTGCGGTCGTAGCCAAATTCCATGGCCGCCTGCGGGACAACTACGCACGCATCAGTCGCGTCCCACAGCTCCACCCGCGTGACGTATTGACTGATGTTGCGGCCACCAAAGTGCGCGTTACCGTGAATGGCCCCGCCCACGGTGCCCGGGGTCCCGGCCCACGCTTCGAGCCCTGCAGCCCCATGACTGATCGTCCATCGCACAAGACCGTTCATGGTGACGGCCGCATCAGACCGGATCTCCGTGTCGCTGACCCGCTCGACCTCGCCGCCTCTCGGGCGCACGACAAGGCCGCGCACGCCGAGATCCGACACCAGCACGTTCGATCCGCCCCCAAGCATCGTCACAGGCACGCCCATGGCGTGCGCTATCTGTAGCGTGGCGACGAGCTCGTCGCGGCCGCTCGGCTCAACCAACCACTCGGCGGCCCCTCCGACCTTGAACGTGGTGTACGGCGCGAGTGGCTCACCGGCCTTGACGCGTCCCACCCCCAGCCGCCGCTCGAGCGCTGAGGCGACATCCCTCATCGCGGCGCCTCGACGGCGCTCAGTGGTCGCTCTGGGGCGGTCATGCCCGGGCCGCTGCAGACACCGCCGCCACGATCTTCAAATGGATGCCGCCAAACGCACCGTTCGACATGACCACGACGAGGTCTCCAGGTGCGTGCTCGCGGGCGACGGTCTGAACGATGTCATCGAGAGACGCCGCTGCACGCGCATCCACGCCAGCGCCGCGCAAGTCGTGGACGAGCGTGGACAGTGACAGCCGCTCAGCATCTGGCAGCGTCGAGCGAAACACGGGCGCGAGGAGCACCACGTTGGCTGCGCCAAAGGCCCGGGCGAAATCGTCCTGGAACACGCGCCGGCACGACGACGCGGAACGAGGCTCGAAAATAGCCCAGATCCGGGCGGCTGGGTTGGCGGCTCTGACCCCCGCCAGGGTCTCGGCCACCGCGGTGGGGTGATGGGCGAAGTCGTCGAACACAGTGACGCCGTCCGCCACGCCAGCCACCTCGAGGCGCCGCCTTACGCCTTCAAACGTTTTGAGCCCCTCGCCAATCCGTTCCCGGCCGATGCCCACCTCGGTCCCAACGGCGATGGCGACAAGTGCGTTGCGCACGTTGTACGCACCAACCAGTGGCACATGGAAGTCGCCGAAGGGCACGCCGCCTCGACGCACCTTGAAGTGCGTGCCTGCGGCCACCGGCGACACGTCATGCGCCTGCCACTCGGCGTCCTCCGCCATCCCGAACGTGCTGACGCGCGACCGCGCGGCCCCCTGCAGCTCACGCACAACGGGACTGTCGATCCCCAGCAGCAACAATCCGCGCCGCGGGACCAGGTTGATGAGGCGTCGAAACGCCAGCGTTACTGCATCGAGGTCCGCGTAGATGTCCGCATGATCGAATTCGATGTTGTTGATAACGGCGATATCAGGCAAGTACTTGAGGAACTTCGCGGTCTTGTCAAAGAATGCGCTGTCGTACTCGTCACCTTCGATCACGAAGTCGCGCCCCCGCCCCATCCGGTAGCTGGAGCCCTGTTCGCCAAAGTTCCTGGCAATGCCGCCGATGAGGACCGTTGGGTCGGCGCCACCGTGCGTCAGCACCCAGCCCGTGAGCGCGGTCGTCGTTGTCTTGCCGTGCGTGCCGGCAACGACCACTGACCGGGCGCCCCAGAGGAAGTGATCGCGGATGGCTTCCGGCAGCGAACAGTATCGGATGCGTCGGTCAAGCACTTCTTCGAGCTCGACGTTACCCCGGGAGATCGCATTGCCGACCACCACCAGATCAAGATCCGAGCTGATCTGCTCTGGGCGATAACCGCTGAACACCGGAATGCCTTCGGCCGCAAGGAAGTCGCTCATCGGCGGATACACATCCTTGTCTGATCCACGGACGTCGAGTCCCTTGCGCTTCAGCATCGCCGCGAGTGTCGCCATTGCAGTGCCGCAGATCCCGATGAAGTACACGCGTGTCGTCGTCACTGAACCGCCGCCTCCTCCACGATCAACCGTGGTCGCGGGCCGCCAACCACTCGCGCTTGGACGCCGAATGGGAGTGTGATTGAGGGACCGTGCGTGTGTCCGGAGGGAAAGCCAATGATGACCGGACCTGGGAAGTCCGAGAGCAGGTCTGCGACGATCATGCGGCCGGTCACTCCGGACGGCTCATCGCAGCGCGGCAGCTCGCCCACGACCACCGCGCTCGCCTTCGCCAACAAGCCTGTATGCTGCAGTTGCGTCAGCATCCGGTCGAGTCTGTACGGTCGTTCGCCAACCTCGTCGAGGAACAAGACGTGCCCCTTCGGAGGCTTGAACTCGTAGGACGTACCGAGCGACGCCAGCAGTTGCGTCAACGTTCCGCCAAGCAGCATGCCTGACACTTCGCCGGCCACGAGGGTCTCGAGTCCATCCGGCGCCAGCTCACCCATCGGCTCGGCACGGCACAGTGCCCGCTCGAACGACGCGCGGTCATACCCATCCGTCCCCCGTCCAAGCCGACCCGCCAGCATCGGACCGTGGAACGACACGACGCCGCAGTGGAGTGTGAGGAACGTCAACATCGCCGTCAGATCTGAATAACCGATGAACGGCTTCCCCGCGCGCCGCGCATCCGCAGCATCGAGCAGCGGAATCACCTGGGCGCTACCGTAGCCACCGCGGACGGCCACCACTCCGGCAATAGACGGATCGGCCCACGCCGTGCGAATCGCCGCGGCGCGCACACTGGCCGGCCCGGCCAGATACTCGCGCCTGGCAAACACCGAATCGTCATACACCGGTTCAAAGCCCAACCGCTGAATCTCGAGAACGCCCTGCTCGAATTCCTGGCGATCAAACGCGCTGGCAGGTGCCACCACCGCAAGCCGATCGCCCGGGCGCAGGGCACGCGGTTTGAGCATCACGCGAAGCGCGCCATCTCCTCGGCGACGCGTCGATGCGAATCGAGGCCGAGGGCCTGCCGAAGGGCCTTGGCGCCTCTCAGACGGGGAGCCGTGGGCATCGCCAAGAATCGTTCCTTGGCACGTCGGTGCCGCATCAATGAATCGTCCACCTGCGCCAACGACAGGCGGCGTTCCTCAACGGCATGCACCAGTGCTTCGAGCGCCGCCCATTGCGCGCCGTAGTTGCCAGAACAGATCAGTATGCCGTCGCAACCAGCCTCGATCGCCAGTACCGCGGCGTCCGGGACCGCGTAGCCGTCGGCCAACGCTTTCATCTCGAGGTCGTCGCTGAGGATCACCCCGGTGTAGCCCATTTCGTGGCGCAGGATGTCGGTGACGACGTGCCTCGACAGCGTCGCCGGCCGCTGATCATCGAGCGAGGGCACGAAGACGTGAGCGGTCATGATCGTGGCAACCCCAGCGTCGATCGCCGCCCTGAACGGCAGAAACTCCACCTCGCGCAATCGCTCTGGCGGATGTTCGACAAGAGGCAGTTCGAGGTGTGAATCAGCGGACGTGTCACCGTGACCAGGAAAGTGCTTGCCGCACGCCGCGACGCCCTCGGACTGCAGGGTTCGAACGATCGCCGCACCAAGACGCGCCACGTCAGTCGCCTTTTCCGCCAGCGCGCGATCACCTATGACCGGGTTCCTCGAATTCGTGTGAACGTCCAGCACCGGAGCAAAGTCGAGTGTGACGCCCACCGCCCGCAGCTCAGACGCCAGGGCGCGAGCAAACCGCTCCGCCAGGGCCACGTCCCCGCTCCGCCCGAGCGTGGCCATCGGCGGCCACACGGTAAATGGCGCCTTGAGTCGCGCGACACGGCCACCTTCCTGGTCGATGCTCGCCCACCCGGGCAACTCGGGTGTCAACCGCGCCGCCTCGTGGCAGAGCTCCGCCACCTGCTCCGGCTCCACGATGTTGCGTGAGAACAGCGTCACGCCGCCGAGTCCGAACTCCTTGGCTAGTGATTTCAGCTCCACCGGCAGTTGTTCGCCGTTGAATCCGGCGATCAGCAGCTGGCCGATCTGACGACGGAGCGCGGCGGGCGACATGCGACCAAATTCTAACCCTATATAATTTGGCCGTGCTGACCGCATCCGCACCGACACGTATCGACCTGGCCGGTGGAACCATCGACATCTGGCCCTTGTATCTTTTCCACGACGGCGCGGTCACCATCAACGCCGCGATTAACCTGCGCGCCCACGTCCAGATCGAGCCACGCGGCCACGGCATCGCCCTCCGATCCATTGACACCGCCACAGAGACCGTGGTGGACCGCTGGCAGGATCTCTCCGCGGAGACCTCGCTGCCGTTGCTGGCGCTCGTCGGACGCCACTACCGCGTCAGCAACGTCACCATCACCACCAGGGGCGAGTCGCCTGCGGGCGCCGGCATCGCCGGCTCGTCGGCCCTGGCGATCGCGCTGTGCGGCGCCCTGGCCAGGTACACCGGCTCCCCTGAACACGCCGAAGACCTGCTCCGCGTGGCAATGAACGTCGAATGCCAGACGATTCGGGTCCCGACCGGCGTCCAGGATTATCGACCTGCGCTCTACGGCGGTGCCGCGGCGGTCGAACTGCGCGTCGACGGCATCCATCGGGTCGGCCTCAACGTCGACCTCGCCGCGCTGCAGCAGCGAGTCGTGCTCGCCTACACGGGCGCGCCACGCCACTCCGGTACCAATAACTGGGACATCACCAAGAGGCATCTCGACGGCGACAGGCACATCTTCGACTGCTTCGAGCGTATCCGCGACACCGCTGCGGCTATGCGGACTGCGCTCGAGCGCAGTGCATGGGACGATGTCGGGAGACAGATCGCCGTCGAATGGGACAACCGCAAGCGGCTGGCGCCAGGCGTCACAACGCCCACAATTGACGCGTTGATTGCCCGCGCGATGGCCGCCGGAGCGACCGCGGCTAAGGTCTGCGGTGCGGGTGGCGGTGGCTGCCTCTTCTGCTACGGCCCACCCTCGGCGCACACCGCCATCACGGAAGCGCTCACCGCAGGTGGCGCCCGCATTCTGCCCTACCAGTTCGAGACTGAAGGATTGCGCCTTGGATAACCCTGGCATATCGAAGTTCCTCGGCGACATCGCCGATCTGCTCGAAATCAAGGGCGAGAACCCGTTCAAGATCCGCGCGTACCGCAACGCCGCGGATATCGTCAGCAATCATCCCCACGACCTTTCGACACTGGACGACCAGGGCCTTCGAGAGATCCCCGGCATCGGCAAAGACCTGGCGGCACGCATCGTCGAGATCAGCACCACTGGTGGCTGCGTGTTTTACACAGCACTGGCTGCCGAGTTCCCGCCCTCGATTCTGGACCTGATGCACCTGCAGAGTGTCGGGCCCAAAACCGCGGCGTCCCTCTACCGCGAGCTCAATATCCAGACGCTCGACGATCTCGAGCGGGCCGCCACCGATGGTCGGCTCCGAGCGTTGAAGGGCATGGGACCCAAGAAGGAAGCGCTGATTCTGAAGGCTCTCGACGAGCGCAAGCGTCACCATGGGCGCCACCTGCTCTCAGAGACGCACGATGCCGCGACCGCGCTCGTCGGCTATCTGCAACGCCTCGCCCCTGACGCTACGTTTGCCCCTGTCGGGAGCCTGCGACGAGGCTGTGAAACCTGCGGTGACATCGACATCCTCGCCACCAACGCCGACGGCGCCGTCATGGACGCCCTCATTCACTACGACCGAGTCGAGCGGGTTCTGGGGCACGGCGACACCAAGTCCAGCGTGCTCCTGCGGGATGGATTTCAGGCCGACCTGCGTATCGTGCCCGCCGAGAGCCGCGGCGCAGCCATGCAATACTTCACGGGCTCGAAGGCGCACAACATTCTGCTGCGAGACCGGGCGCTCAATCAGGGACTGAAGCTGAACGAGTACGGGCTGTTCCGAACCGACGACAACACCTGCCTCGCTGGCGCCACGGAAGAGGAGATCTACGAGGCCCTCGGTCTGGCCTGGGTGCCACCGGAGCTTCGTGAAGCACGAGGGGAGCTCGAAGCGGCCGAGGCCCGCACCCTGCCTGCCCTGCTCACAGACGCTGCACTTCGGGGCGGTGTGCACATGCACACCACAGAGACCGACGGCCGCGACACGCTTCAAGCGATGGTCGATGCCGCCGCCGACGCCGGTCTCGAGTACGTCGCGATCACCGATCACAGCCAGGCCCTGGCAATGGCCAACGGCCTTGACGAACGAAGGTGCCTGGCCCACGCGGCGCGCATCCGCGCGCTCGACGGGCATCGGGGTCTCAGAGTGCTGGCAGGAATCGAGTGCGACATCCGCACGGACGGAACAATGGACCTGGCCGACGATTGCCTGGCCGCACTCGATATCGTCATTGCGTCTGTGCACTCAGGCTTCACTCAGGAGAAGGCGCAGATGACCGACCGCCTGCTGCGCGCAATCGACCACCCGTACGTAGACATCCTCGGCCATCTCACTGGCCGGATGCTCCTTCGCCGAAGCGCCTACCCAGTCGACTTTGAAGCCATCGTCGCCGCTGCCGCTCGAAGTGGTGTGGCCATCGAAATCAACAGCCAGGCCCATCGGCTGGACATCAACGACGTGCAGGCCCGCATGGCGCGGGACCGGGGCGTCGGCATCGTCGTCTCGAGTGACGCACATTCGAAGGGCGAGCTGGCGGCAACCCGCTGGGGTACTATCGTCGCGCGCCGTGCCTGGCTGCAACCGGCCGACGTCTGGAACTGCCTCCCGTTCGAAGCATTTCGATCGCACTTACGGCGACATCGTCCCGTCCACGCCTGAGCCGAAGACCATGCCTCCACTGAAGATGCTCACCACCGACGACAAAGTCGCCGAAATCCGTCGGCTGTATTTCGAGACCACCAAACCGACGATTCAGGCCGATCTCGAGAAGGCGCTCGATCTGCTGAAGTCGATGCCCTCGGAAGAGGAGCGCGACCGTGTTGCCGTGTACATGGACGGCCTGGCACAAATGCGCGCCGATTGGGGGAAGAGCTCTAAGGGCTCTAAGGGTGCGGCAGGTGCCAAGGCCGCCAAAGGGGCCACGAGTGCGACGCGTGCAAAGGCCCCGGTAAAGGGCCGCCGCTAGCGGTTCTGACTGAAGACGATCTTGCGCCGGGCGGCCGCCCGTAGCGGCTCAGGAATGTTGCGATCGATCGACAGCGCCTGGACATCGCGATCGTTCAGTCGTGCCATCAGGTTCATCGACATCGCCAGGGGCGTCTTGGGATTCTTGGTCAGCCCAAGGACCACCTGGTAGTTCTTGGTCCAGGCGCGCGTCGTCGCGATGATGCGAAGAATCTCGTCCGCGATGGTCGCCATCTTGGCGAAGCCCTCCACTTCCTGCTCGGTCAGTTTCGGACTGCTCAGGACGGCTGCGGCGATCATCTTGTTTGGATCGCGGATGAGCAACGCGCGCATCTCACGCGAGCCCTTTACTGCCGCCTTCAGGCGTTCAGAGAACCCCATCTTCGAGATTTGCGTCGACACACTGGCGCGCGCCTCATCAGCGCCCGCAGCCTCATCGTCGGCCTCAGGC
>JBEBGG010000345.1:0-1627 GCA_040081555.1 Vicinamibacterales bacterium | reverse complement strand
TGACAGCGCCCGCTTGAAGATCTCGGCGCCGGCGAGCGGCGCGTCGTTGGTCCTGGTGTGCTTGCCGGCGGTCGGTGCGCCGACCGCGCGATACGTGTGGTCGCTCGTGTGCTCGACGACCGTCGTCGTTGGCGCGGCCGCGTGCGTCGCGCCAGAGGCGGCGAGCAGCTTCGCCCCTTCCTCCTCGTCGACCTGCATGAGCTGATGCACACCGCCGTCGCCGACCGAGACGAGCACGACGCGCGTCCCGACGCGGATGAGCGCGACGCCCTGACGCGGTCCGAGCGCGGCGCGCTGGAGCGATCGGTCGCGGCGGCGGGGCTCGCCGGCGACGTCACGTTCACCGGCTACGTCGAACACCCCGAGCGCATCCTGGGGGCCTTCGATGTCTTCGCCCTTTCGTCGGACACCGAACAGATGCCGCTCAGCATCCTCGAAGCCATGGCCGCGGGGCTCGCCGTGGCCACTACCGACGCCGGCGATATCCGCCACATGCTCTCCGCGGGCAACCAGGCCTTCGTCGTGCCGAAATCGGCCCCGGCCTTGGCGGCGGCCTTAACGAAACTTCTCGACGCTCCGGACGCCCGCGCCACGATCGGCGCCGCCAATCGCGCGAAAGCGATCAAGGACTTCGATGGAGCCGTAATATTGAATAGTTACAGATAGTTATTCAGAGTGTAAAAAATCCTGACTCACCCCATCCGAGGGTTTTTGGCTCAAAACCGCCAAAAATCGAATTGGTGGCGCCTCCCGAGCCAAAATAGTGTCGGAAAACTTTACACTCCTCGCCGAAGCCCCTTCCTAACCCATTGAATCTTAATGGTTCTATAGTTGGCACGCAAATTGCTAGTATATATCCGAGCGAAAGTGGTTCGCGCCTAAGATACTTAAACAGGAGATCTCACATGAAAAAGCTTCTTACCTCCGTCGCCTTCGCGGCGGCCCTCTTCACCGGCGCTACGGCCGCCCAGGCGGCCCCGGTTCTCACGCTGTCGATCACTGATTCGACAGCAACTCTGGGACAGTGCACGACCATCGGTGGGGCATTCAGTGCGGGCACCTGCACGCTATCCTCCGGATCCGGTGTCATCACTGTGTCGAGCACGTACGGATCCGCCATGCTTGACTTCCTCGCAGGCAACAGTGCGCCGTTCCGGCCCGAGCCTGAGCTTTGGCTCAACCACCTTGTTTTGTTCGGGTCTGCCGGAACGCAGATCATCAAGTTGATTGCGACGGGCTACACGTCCCCGTTTGGCAACTTCAACGCGAAGTTGCTGCCGGGCGCAACGACTGGTCCAAATGCCTCGGCGACTATCGACTACTACTATAGCGCCGCCAATCTTGCTGACCCGACCACGGGCACAGCCCTTCATACGGTCTCCATCGGCCCGTCCGACGTGAGCGGTACTCCGTTCATTACCCCTCTGATCCACAATGCTGGGGACGAATACAGCCAGGCTTGGGTCCTGACGGCCACCTCCCTTGCAGCCGGCGCCACCGTTGGCGGCGCACTGGAAGTCGTTTCGGCGCCCACCCCGACCCCGCTCGCGCTGCTTGGCCTCGGCCTCGCCGCTCTGGCTCTGGTCTCGCGCCGTAAGCTTGGTCAAAGCGCGATCTAACGAATACG
>JBEBGG010000344.1:0-1644 GCA_040081555.1 Vicinamibacterales bacterium | reverse complement strand
ACATAGGTCCGTGAGCCGAAATCGCGTGTCCCGACGCATTACCGATCGGAGGCACACGCACATGTCACACGTATCGGCCCAAACCGCTGGGCTCCACATCCGCGACCACCGCAGCATGCTGGCCGAGGCCGAGAAGCGCCTGTTGATAGCGATGGCCAGGCGGCTGCCGAAGTCCATCAACTCGGACCATTTGTCGGGCCTGGGCCTGGCGGCCATCATCCTGGCCGGCGTCAGCTTCGCCCTGATGTCGGTCGCTCCAGGCGCGGCCTGGGGCGTCGTCGCGGCCTTGGCCCTGAATTGGTACGGCGACAGCCTGGACGGCACCCTTGCACGCGTCAGAGGCCATCAGCGGCCCCGATACGGTTACTACGTGGATCATGTAATCGACATCGCGGGCACCTCTGCGCTCATGTTGGGGCTGGCAACTTCGACGCTCATCCACCCGGTTCTCGCCCTGAGTCTGCTCGTCGTGTACCTGCTGCTCTGCGCGGAGTCGTATCTCGGCACACATGCCGCCGGTGTCTTTCGGATGTCGTTTCTGGGCTTCGGACCGACTGAGCTGCGCCTCGTACTCATCGCCGGCGCTCTCAAGGCGGCACAGAACCCAGTCGTGTCGCTGCCAGCCATAGGTACCGTCCGGCTGTTCGACGTCGGTGCGGTGTTCGCGATCGCGGGAATGCTGTTTGCCTTCATCGTGTCGTCGGTCCGAACGACGCGAATGCTGTACGAAGCTGAGCCGCTCCCGAGCGGAGAACATGCGGAGCGGGCGGCATGAGGGCGCGGACGGCGGCATTCTTGGTCGTCGGCGCGGCGGGCTTCGTCGTGCAAGTGAGTGCCTTGTCGGCGCTGACCGGACTCGGCTGGCCGGTTGCCTCCGCCACTGCAGCCGCGGTGGAGTTGGCGGTTCTGCACAACTTCTGCTGGCACCTGCAGTGGACCTGGCGTGATCGCCAGGACGGAGGTCCTTGGCGCAGGCTGGTGCGGTTTCATGTCTCGAACGGGCTGGTTTCGCTCGGCGTGAACGTGGCGCTCACGTGGGCGCTCGTCAGGTTCCTCCACTTCCACACGCTCGCCGCGAACGCGTTGGCGGTGGCAGCTGCAAGCGCTGCCAACTATCTCGCAGCCGACCGCTGGGTTTTCACGCGCGCCGCACCGCTGGCTGTCGTGATCGGCAGTCTCGCGATCGCGGCACCCGCCAACGCGTCACCATCGAGGCAGGCGGTGGACGCCTGGGACCGCTACGTGCGTAGCGTGGAGACCGCAACACCGCCGGCGGGCGTTTCGTGCGCTCCAGCAAACGCGCCGTACGGCCGCATCATCAGCATCTCGAGCGCTGCCATTCATCGCTGGTTCGGCTGCACCATCATCCATGGCCGGTCGGTCGATACCGTGGTCGACAAGCTGATCGAAGCCGGGACACCTCCGCCACACGACGACGTACTTGACGCGCGCGTACTACAGCGAGGCCCGCAGACGCTGCGCGTGTACGTGCGAATCATCCGGCGGTCGGTCGTCTCGGTGACCTACGACACCGAGCACGATGTCACATTCGCGCGGCATTCAAGGTCGATCGCCACGAGCCGCAGTATCGCCACGCGTATCGAACAGATCGACGAGGGCGACTACGGTTTTCTGTGGCAGCTC
>JBEBGG010000175.1:0-6724 GCA_040081555.1 Vicinamibacterales bacterium | reverse complement strand
GGCTCCAGGTAGAAGGTCCAGCGTTCGTCACTGGCGAGCACGCCGCTGGCGCCGAGCGGGACGTAGCCGGCCGCCGACACATCGACATTCGCGGTGGCGCCCGAACGTACGGCGAGCTGACAGGTACCATTCGCATCAGCCTGTACCGTCCCGTCGTCGGTGCGAACCACGGCACCAGGCAGCGGGGTCTCGACGGCTCGAGCCACCACCCGCACCGTCAGGGTGACCATGTGACTGGCGGGTGCGTCTCCCGCTCCGGCGCCGGTCGGCCGGACTAGCGACGGGCTGCTCGGCGAGGCACAGCCGACGGCCAGGGTGCTGGTCACCAGCAGGAGGCCGCCAATCAGGCCGCGAAGGTGCGTCGACATGCGGCAGGTCACCGCAAACGAGGCGCCACCAGACCGACGCAGGAGACTGCGTGCAAATATCCGCAAAATAACGGTTTCGTCGGTGTCATTCTCGTCGCCGACGCAACACAAAGTCTGCCGCAGGGGTGTCTTGCAGGGGTTTCGGCACTCTGCCCGGGCGCTGCGCGTGTGCGTGACCGTAGAATGGTCGTGCGTGAAGCCTGAGCGACCGTGTGACCGACGATAGTCAGCGCGCCACCCAGGTAGTGATGCGCGGCGGCTGGTCGACTGCCGCCGGTTTCGTGATTCGCTTCGGTGCCCGGCTCCTGTTCTTGCTGGTGGCTGGCCGGTTGTTTGGCGCCACCCTGTTTGGCGCCTTTAGCCTTGCGGTCGCGGTGGTCGAGCTCGCAGTGACGGTCGGCGCCGTCGGTACGAAGGCGACCCTGTTTCAGTTTCTCGACGAGCACAAGGACCGCGCCAGCCGCAGCCCCCAGCACGTCGTGCTTGACGCCGTGTTGCTTGTGACCATGGCCAGCGCGCTGGCGGCGGCGGTGATCGTGGGCGTCGCCTGGCTTGTGCCGGTGTCGACGCTCCCGCCGAGTACCAAACACGCCCTCGTCGTGCTCGCTCCCATGGTGGCCGGACAGGCGCTGCTCGATCTGTTCTCCGCGGCCACACGGTGGCAGCACCTCATTCGATACGAAGTCGTCGGCCGCAGCGTCGTGGAGCCGTACGTGGGTGTGGCGGTGACGATGGCGGCGCTTTGGCTTGGGATGAAGTCGGATGGCCTGCTGATTGGCTACGTCGCCGGAACGGCGGTGGCGCTGCTCTACGTTGGACTCGGGGCCCGCCGGTCGTTTGGACGGTTCGATGTCGCTGGGTACCGCATCGATGGCCGCGTCCTGACCGCGATGCTCCGCGGCACGTCGGTCAACACGCTGACGGACTTCCTGAATGCGTTCTACGGCCGCTTCGACATGTACCTGGTGGGCATGATGCTTGGGGAAAGTGCTGCGGGCGTTTACGGCGTGGCGCGGCAGGTTCGCACACCGATTCGGCAGGTCCGGCAAAGCTTTGATGGTCTGCTGACGCCAATTGTGGCCAGGACGCTGGTCGCGAAGGGGCCGGTGATGACGGCGCAAGCGATCGCCTCGGCGGCGCGATTGATTCTGACCATTCAGCTTCCGGTCCTGATTGTGCTGGCCGCGGTCGGCGTGCCGATCCTGGAAGGCATCGGCCCGGGCTTTTCTGCTGGGTTCTGGGCGCTGCTCTTTCTCTCAGCCGCCGAGTCGGTTCAGGGGGCGTTCGGCCTTGGCGACCTGATCTTCGTGTATCGCAGGCCGGAACTCGGCCTCTGGATCACGGCGCTCAGCATCGTGTTGGGTCTTGCTCTCGGCATCGCGCTCATCGGCACATGGGGAGTGACTGGTGCGGGCGCAGCCGTGCTCGTCAGCTTCTGGTTGCGCGCGCTGCATCGACGTGCCGTCTTGTTCAAGCACTTCGCGGTCAAGGTGCCGCTTGGCTACTATGCCGGTCCGCTCGCGGCTGCCGTTGCCGGGACGGTCGTCGCGCTGCTTGCCGCACGGCTTCACGTCGCGCCGGCCACCCTCTATGTCGTCGTCACTTGCGCCGGAGTGGCCACCTTCGGTGTCGTGCTCCTGGTGTGGCTGAACGTGACCGAAAGTCGGTTGGGCATTGAAGGATTTGTGACCGGCCGAGAGGCGTGAGGCCGAGGTTCGCTCGGCAGATCGGCTAAGGCTGTGGAAGAATATTGAAGGCAACGCCAATGAATATGTTTTTCACTCCCGGGCGGACTCCGCTGACGGGGAAAGGATCGGTATGTCTCGTGTCTCTGTAGGTTGGGTGAGTGGCGCGTGTGCGGCGGTGGCGATGGTGGCAGCGGTCGCGCCCGTGATGCGTGCGCAGGCACCAGTCCCGGCCGCAGCGGCTCCCGCTGACCTGGCCCGAGGTGCCTATCTCGTCGAAGAGGTGGCGCAGTGTGGCCGGTGTCATTCGCCGGTAGATTCGGCGGGCGAGCGCGACCAGATGCGCTGGTTGGCCGGCGGTGCCCTTGATGTCGCTCCTACGGTGGCCAAGGAGAACTGGGCGATGACCGCGCCGCGCCTTGCCGGAAATCCGCCCGGCACCGCCGAGCAGTTCATTACGCTGATGACCACCGGCATCTCCCGCAATGGGCGGCCCATGAGGCGGCCCATGCCCCAGTTCCACATGACGCGGACCGACGCCGAAGCCGTGCTGGCCTATCTGAAGTCGCTCGACGGTCGCGAGCGCAAGACGCGGTAGCCGACGCCGACTATTCTCGCGCCGCGCCGTCTGATTCAGCGTGGAACGAGATCGTGACACACCTTCGCGAGGGCAGCGCTGTGGGGCCGCACCATCGCCCGTGACGCTGTTGGGTGATTTCGTGCTTGGTGGCCCCGAACGGGCTGCGATGATTGGCCGTCGCCACTTGAAGGATCTCATGCCCCTACCCGCGCGCATCCTCCTGCTTGCTCTTCTCGCGGCACTCGGGCCGCGGCTCCTCAGCGCGCAGCCCGCACCAGTGTCGGCTGCACAGGCGCCGCTGGATCAGGTGATTGCGATGGACCCGCAGGTCCGGGAGGGCCGGCTCCCCAACGGCGTGCAGTACTTCGTGCGCCGCAACGGCACGCCGCAGGGCCGGGCCGAACTTCGGCTGGTTGTTAACGCGGGTTCGGTCCTCGAAGACGACGACCAGCGGGGCCTGGCGCATTTTGTCGAGCACATGGCGTTCAACGGCACCGCACATTTCCCGGGGCAGGGCATTCCGAGCTTCATTCAATCGCTGGGTATGCGATTTGGTGCGCACGTCAACGCGACCACGGGTTTTGACGAGACCGTCTATCAGTTGCAGATTCCGACTGGCAACGCCGTTGTGATCGATCGATCGCTGTTGATCATGGAGGATTGGGCGAGGGCCGTGACCTTCGATCCGGCGGAGGTCGACAAGGAACGGGGCGTCGTTCTCGAAGAGTGGCGGCTGGGGCTCGGTGCAGGATCGCGGCTGCGCGACGCGCAGATGCCGGTGCTGCTGCAGGGCGCGCGCTATGCGGACCGGTCGCCGATTGGTCGGCCCGATATCATCCGCGATGTGTCGGTGTCCAAGTTACGGCAGTTCTACATGGACTGGTACCGGCCAGACTTGATGGCGGTGATTGTGGTGGGCGACGTCGATCCGGTCGCGGTCGAGTCGATGATCGTGGCGCACTTTGGTCCCATTCCTGCGGCGGTGGCACCCAAGCCCCGACCGCGCTACACCATTCCGGCCCACACCCAGACGCTGTACTCGCTGGCCTCCGATCGCGAGGCCACGGCCACCACGGTGACGATCTTCGGCGTCGCCGAGGCGGGCGATCAGCGTACCGTTGGCACCTATCGCCAGCAGATGGTGGAGCGGCTCTTCGGACGCCTGCTCACCTCACGGCTGGCGGAAGTGGCCGACGGGCCCAACGCGCCGTTCCTCGCTGCCCAGAGCACCCGCGGCTTGCTGGTGCGAACGGCAGAGGTGACCACGGTGGCTGCGGTGGTGCCTGATGGTGGTGCGGAGCGTGGGCTGTCGGGGTTGCTCACCGAGACTGAGCGTGTCGTTCGCTTCGGCTTCACGGCCAGCGAACTCGAACGCGAAAAACTCGGCAGCCAGCGTTACCTCGATCAGGCGCTGCTCGAGAAGGACAAGAGCCCATCGGGCCCGCTTGCCGACGAACTGGTGCGGCATGTGGTCCAGGACGAACCCGTGCCTGGCATTGTCGTCGAGCAGGCGATTTCCGAACGATTCCTGCCAGAGATTACGCTCGCCGAAGTCAACGCGCTGGCGGCGTCGTGGATTCCGGCCCGCACGCGCGTGGTCAGCGTCAGTGCACCGGAGCGCCCCGGTCTGGCCCTGCCCACCAAGGAGCGGCTGTCGGTCGTGGCGGACACGGTGAGCCGCGCGACGCTGACCGCCTATGTCGACCGCGTCAACACCAAGCCGCTCCTCGCCACGTTGCCAAGGCCGGGAGCCGTGGTGAGCGGCTCCACGCGTCAGGAGATCGGAGTCACCGAGTGGCGTCTCTCCAATGGCGTCCGCGTGATCCTGAAGCCCACGACCTACAAGGAAGACGAGATCATCTTTCGCGCCATCAGCCCTGGAGGCACCTCTCAGGCTAGCGATCAGGACCTGATCCCCGCGGAAACCGCAGAGGAAGTGGTGGCCGAGGGCGGGCTCGGGCAGTTTTCGCCTCTCGATTTGCGTCGGGTGCTCGCGGGTGTCGCCACCGGTGTGCGAGCCGACATCGGGGAGGCGGATGAGGGGTTGAGTGGCGGCTCCACTCGCAAGGACATCGAGACGATGTTCCAGTTGATCTATCTGGTGTTTACCGCACCGCGCGCCGATGCGGCGCAGTTTGCATCGCTGAAAGAACGGCTGCGGCTGACGCTCGCCAATCAGCAGGCCCGGCCGGAGGCGGCGTTCCGCGACGCGATTGTGTCGGCGCTGACGCAGGATCATCCCAGGGCGCGCCCGTTGACCACCGCGTCTCTTGATCAGATGAATCTCGATCGATCGATCGCGTTCTACAAGAGCCGATTCGCCGATGCGAGCGACTTCACGTTCATGTTCGTCGGTAGCTTTGATCTCGACACCATGAGGCCGCTCGTCGAACGGTATGTCGCGAGCCTGCCGTCCCTTGGCCGTGTCGAGCGCGCCATCGATCGGGGGATCCGCCCACCGTCTGGCGTGGTCGAGCGGCAGGTGGTCAAGGGCCTGGATCCGCGGAGCCAGGTCACGATGGTGTTCAACGGACCGATCGTCAATAGCCGGCTGAATCGGTTGCTGCTGAGGGCCACCGGGCAGTTGCTTGGCGGGAATCTCCAGCGGGTGCTGCGCGAGGATCTGGGTGGCACGTACGGCGTCTCCGTCGATTCGCGTGCCTCGGCTGCACCGACGCAGGAGTACCGGCTCCGCATCAACTTTGTCTGTGACCCCGCCAGAGTCAACGCACTGACGGCGGCTGCGTGGAACGTGATTCGAGACTTCGCGCAGCAGGGGCCGTCCCCCGATCAGGTGCGGGGCTATCGCGCCTCGCTCGACCGCGATCTCGAAGTCGGATTTCAGGCCAATGCCGATCTGCTCAACGAGCTCGCCGAGACGGTCCAGTACCGCGAGGACGTCGGGGAGGTGTTTGGCCTTGCTGCCGACTACGCGCAGTTGACGCCGGAGGCGTTGCGCGAGGCGGCGCGGACCTACGTGAATCCGCAGCGCTACGTGCAGGTGACACTGCGGCCGGAGAGCCGATAGCCGAACGTGAGGCGCTCCCTTCAGCCGCCGGTCTTTCCGGCTGGCGCCCTGAATCGCCGAATGCCCAGGACCGCCAGCAGACGCATTGGTGTCTCGATACCGATCCACTGCAGGCGCGAGGGCAGGGGCCCGTCTCGGTAGAGGTCGTGCACATGTGGCGGCATGGCCTCGAAGCCGTTGCGCCGCAGCACCTGCATCAGCATCTCGAGCTGTAACGCGCGAAGCGTGTAGCGCCACTTGCGCCGTAAATATCGTGGGTAGTCACCGGGTCGCCACGGTGACATCGAACGGAACGAGAACTCGGCGTTCTCGCAGAAGACGCAGGTGGGCTGCCGGCGCGCCACGGTCGTGGTTCCGGGCTCAGTGCTGACGAGCCAGGACAGAAAGAAATCTTCCCCGATGAGACCCACCGGCATGCGGAGCTGCCGCTCTCGTACCGTGTCAACAAATCCGGCTCGCAGCGCGTAGAGGTTGCCGGCGAGCATGCCATTGGCGACCATACGTTTCCGCCACGCCGTCTTGTCCCGCCCATTCGCCGGCATTCCGCCTGCCGCACTCGCACCAGGCACGTCGTCCAGCGCGGCGGCCAGGATCAGCAACGCGTGCGGTTCCATGGTGACGTCACCGTCCGTAAAGAAGTAGGTCTCGAGCCCCCTGGCTCGATCCGGCGAGATCAAGTCGTGGACGAACAGGTTCCACGCATTGGCCTTGTCGCCAAGCGGGATCTCCGCCAGCCACAGGTTCGGCACCAGATCGGCGCAGGCGCGTACCTCCACACACGTGTTGTCCGTGCAGCCGTTGGCCAGCACCCACACATCAATGTCGCAGTCCCCGGCCGCAGCCACGACGCGTTCGAGCGCCGAGCGAATGCGGCCGCCCTCGTTGTGCGCAAATACGGCCAGTACCCAGGCCGGTCTGGCGGCGGAACGTTGCGAGAGGCACGAGACCACCGCAGCGGTGGTGTCAGTCGCGCCGGGCACGGTTGGTGGCATGGATCGTTTGGTGGATGATATGACATCGATGAGCACCGCATTGCCGACGCCCGCCCGGCCGTCGCTCCCGC
>JBEBGG010000050.1:0-23678 GCA_040081555.1 Vicinamibacterales bacterium | reverse complement strand
GACGTGTGAGGCCGCACAGACGAGGTGATCCGAATACGACCCGCTCCGCGGTTGTCCCGAGTTGTCGGCGAAGACGTAGACGCGATCGCCCTTCTTCCAATCGGTGACGTCCGCGCCCACGGCTTCGATGTCGCCCGCGCCGTCAGAACCAGGCGTATAAGGCAGTGGCGGTTTGACCGCGTAGGCGCCGCTCCGAACGTAGGTGTCGACCGGATTGACACCCGCGGCACGCACGCGCACCAGCACCTGCGACGGTCCGGGTATCAGCGTCGTTGACTCCTCGACCTTCATGACGGAGGGAGCACCGAACTCGCGAACGACAATCGAGCGCATGGAGGGCGATGCTATCATCAGCAATTCATGGCCATCGCGAGGCTCCACAGGACCGTGGGCGTCAAAGTCGGCCGCGTCCAGGTTGGCGGCGGCGCGCCCATCGTCGTGCAGTCGATGACGATGACCGACACCGCCGATGCCGTGGCGACGGCCACGCAGTGCATCGAGCTCGCGCAGGCCGGATCCGAGATGGTGCGCGTCACCGTGAACACGCCGGACGCCGCCGCGAAGGTGCCCGAGATCAAGCAGCGCATGCTCGACGCCGGCTGCACCGCACCGCTGATCGGTGACTTCCACTACAACGGTCACCTGCTGCTCACGAAGTTTCCGGCCTGTGCGGAGGCGCTCGACAAATACCGCATCAATCCCGGCAACGTTGGTACCGGTAGGCGCCGTGATGAGCAGTTCTCGATGATCTGCCAGGTGGCGGTCGATCGCCAGAAGCCGGTCCGCATCGGGGTGAATGGCGGTTCGCTCAATCAGGAGCTGGTGGTGGCGCGGATGCAGGAGAACACCGACCGTCACCTCGGCAAAGAATCCGAGGAGATCATCAACGAGTGCATGGTGTTCTCGGCGGTCGAGTCCACCGCGCTGGCGATCGAGTCCGGACTGCGGAAGGACCAGGTCATCATTTCCTGCAAGACCTCGCGTCCACGCGATCTCATTGCGGTCTATCGCGCGCTTTCCAAACAGACCGACCAGCCGCTGCACCTGGGCCTCACCGAGGCGGGTATGGGGACCAAGGGGCTGGTGTGGTCCTCAGCCGCGATGGGTGTGCTGCTGAACGAAGGCATTGGCGACACGATCCGTGTGTCGCTCACGCCACGTCCCGGTGGTGATCGGCGTGAAGAGGTCTACGCCGCCTGCGAACTCCTGCAGTCGCTCGGCCTGCGCGCCTTCTCTCCAAGCGTCACTGCGTGTCCGGGCTGCGGACGCACCACAAGCTCCACCTTTCAGGAACTGGCAGAGCGCATTCAGGACTACATCCGCGGGCAGATGCCGACATGGAAGGCCCACTACGACGGCGTTGAGACCATGACCCTCGCCGTCATGGGTTGCGTCGTGAACGGACCGGGGGAGTCGAAGGCGGCCAACATCGGCATCAGCCTGCCAGGCACCGGCGAGTCGCCAAACTGTCCGATCTTCATCGACGGCGAGCACGTGAAGACGCTGCGCGGCACCTACGAGGAACTCTCGGTCGCGTTCCAGCAGCTGGTCGACGACTACGTGGTCGGCCACTACGCGAGGAAAGCCTGACCGCCGCCTACGACACCGCCCTGCGCGAGGCGCTGCATCGCATTTGGGGATTTGCCGATTTCCGTCCGCTGCAACGCGACGCCATGCACGCGGTGCTCGACTGCCGCGACAGCGTCGTGGTTCTGCCCACAGGCGGCGGCAAGTCGCTCTGCTTTCAGGCGCCAGCTGTGGTGATGGGCACAGTCAGCGAGCCCGCGGCTGACGGTCGTCGGGGCCTCGCCGTGGTCGTCTCGCCGCTCATCTCGTTGATGAAAGATCAGGTGGACGGCCTGCGCGTCGACGGGGTGGCTGCCGCATTCCTGAACAGTAGCCAGTCGACAGCCGAGCGCGATGAGGTGTTGGCCAGCCTGCGCGACGATCGGTGCCGCCTCCTTTACCTGTCGCCTGAGCGGCTGGTCGGCGAGGGGAGTCAGGGCTTCAGGCGGATGCTGAAGCAGTGCGGGGTGCGATTCTTCGCCATCGACGAAGCGCACTGCATCAGTCAATGGGGCCACGACTTTCGCACGGAATATCGACAGCTCGGGAAGCTGCGTGAGGAGTTCCCAGACGCATCGTTTCATGCGTTCACGGCGACCGCCACCGGACGTGTACGTAACGACATCGTCTCAGAGCTGCGTCTTCAGGACCCGCTCGTGCTGGTTGGCTCCTTCGACCGGCCCAATCTCCTTTATCGGGTCCTTCGCCGAGGCAACCTCCACGCGCAACTCACCCAGGTGCTCTCCCGTCACGACGATGAAGCCGGCATTATCTACTGCACATCCCGCCGTGAGGTTGAGGCGCTGGCGGAGTGGTTGCGCAGCGAGGGGCACCGCGCGGTTCCGTACCATGCGGGCCTCTCGGACGAAATGCGAGCCGCGCACCAGGAAGAGTTCCTCGACGAGAAGGTCGAGATTGTGGTGGCCACGGTGGCGTTTGGTATGGGCATCGACCGATCGAATGTGCGCTTCGTGGTGCACGCAGGCGCGCCCCGCTCACCCGAGCACTATCAACAGGAGGCCGGGCGTGCCGGCCGCGACGGCCTTACCGCTGAGTGCGTGCTGATCTACTCAGGGTCCGACTTCGTGCGCTGGAGGCAGATGCTCGAGTCCAACGGCGAGTGGACCGAGAGCACCCGAAGCCTGTTGCGCGACATTGAACGCTATGCGGCCGGCACGCGGTGTCGTCATCAGTCGCTGGTTGAGTACTTTGGTGAACGCTACGAGCGCGAGAATTGCGGGAGCTGCGACTGGTGCCTGAAGGAACTCGATCCCGTGCCGGATTCAACGACGGTGGCGCGCAAGATTCTGTCTTGTGTGGCGCGTGTCCGCCAGGCCTGGGGCGTGGGCCATGTCACTGACGTGCTGATTGGCAAGGCCAGCGAGAAAGTGCTCGCCGCTGGGCACGACACGCTGTCGACGTTCGGATTGCTCAAGGATGAGGCCAGCGTCGCGATTCGCGGCTACATCGAACAACTGGTGGCCGACGGTGTGCTGGCGCGCGAGGGCGACCCGTATCCCGTGCTGAAGGTGACTGCAGCTGGGGCGCTGCTTCTCAAGGGTGAAGGTGACTGCTTTCTCTATCGAGAGCAGCAGCCGCCAAAAGGAAAGTCGAAGCGGCGGGGTGCCGGAGCGCCGAGCTTCAGCGGTGATGAGGAGCTGTTCGACGTCTTACGCGGTGTGCGCCTGAAGATTGCACGTGACCGTGGCGTGCCGCCGTATGTCATCTTTCACGACACAACGCTTCGTGACATGGCCGGGCGTCAGCCGTCTACCCTTGATGACTTGCACGAGATCTACGGCGTGGGCGCGAAGAAGGCGGCGGATTTCGGCGACCAGTTCCTGGACGCCATTCGTACGCATCGACGCCCCGCTTAGGGCTGATCCGCGCTGACCATCGCCGCGATGTACTTCATCCTGTTTGGCAGCGCATTCGGTACGGCAAGCTGATCGTAGTAGCCGCCGGTGTTGCCGGTCAGGTGCGCCAGGATGTCACTGTTGATGCCCGGGTTCGGACCGCGGATCAGGATCGCATGGGCGCGGCCACCGCGCTGGAGAAAATCCTTCGCAAAGAGGTTGTAGTCGTCGATGCGCGGCTCGCCCCGATTGGAGTTGCTGTCCGCCATCATCACGACGAAGATGGGGCGGCGCTCGCTGCTTTTCAAGAAACGCTTGTCGGTCTCGAGCATGGTCTCCAGGAACGAGTTGCCGCCGCCGTCTGGGGCGAATCCGGCCATCGCTGTTCGCAACGTAGCGCGATTGGTGGTGGCCGGCACGCGCACGCGCAGTTGTCCGCCCGTGGTGATCATGGTGAGTTCAGGCTCGAGAGTATCGGCTGTGCCTGGCAGGCCATCGAGAAAGGCCAGCAGGGCGGCGCGAAACGGTGTGAGCATCGACGCCATGTTCGAACTCGAGTCGACCAGAAGCGCCACGCGCATCTGGCCGATGATAGGCGCTGCGGCGGGACGCGGTGTCAGCACCAGGAACGAGAGCAGCAGAACTGCGCCGGGTACCCACAGGCGTCGGATCATCGCACCTCCTCGAAGCCGGGGAGTATATCGCGAGTCGGCTCGTCTCTAGTGAACCGTGTATGGCTCGTGGAGCGCGAAGGGCGCAATTTCCACGTCGAAGTGGTCGCCCCCTTCGGTCACCATCTGATACGTGCCGCGCATGACGCCGGTCGACGTCTTCAGAGGGCAGCCCGAGGTGTACTGAAATGACTCGCCAGGGTTGAGCACGGGCTGCTCTCCGACCACACCTGGGCCCTTCACTTCCTCACTCTGGCCGTCTGCCTGAGAGATGATCCAGTGTCGGCTGATGAGCGTGACGGTCTCGTCGCCTTCGTTTGTGATGCGGACCGTGTAGTGGAAAAACCAATGGTTCTGGAATGGCTGCGAGTGTTCGGCAGCATATTCCGACTCCACCTCGACGCGCACGTTGTTGGTGACCGCCTCAGATGAGGAGGCATGCATCGCGTGGCGCCCGCGCGTCGGTCGGCCGACCTCGTCGTCGAACTCGTCGTCGGAATCGTCTTTGTCTCTGAATCCAGCCATGAATTGGGGCGCTGCTCTAACCGTTTCCATCATAGCAGGCCAGAGGTGTCGCCGGTGTCAGGGCGCCTGGGTGCCTTGGTGCGGCAGTGCGAGGGCGCGCAGATCGGGCGCCCATCCCGTATCATCGGTGCCAACGCCTGCTCGTACCGAGGCTCTGACGTGTTGACGACATGACGAGTTCCCAGAAGAAGATCGCTGCCAGCATCGGTGTCCCTGTCGCGCGCCGTCACATCTTCTTGTGTGCTGACCAGACCACGCCTAAATGCTGTGACAAAGAGCGCAGCCTCGTGGCCTGGGATTATCTGAAGCGGCGTCTGAAAGATCTCGGCCTGTCAGAGCAGGGCGGTGTGCTCCGCACCAAGGCGAATTGCCTGCGCATCTGCGAAGGCGGCCCGATTGCGGTGGTGTATCCCGAAGGTGCGTGGTACGGCGCCTGCGATCCGCCGGTGCTGGAGCGAATTCTCCAGGAGCATCTCATCGGCGGCGCCGTCGTTGCCGATCACGTCATCGAATTACGTCCGCTCATCACCGACTGAATCCACTCGACGATGGTCGCTTGCAGGCCAGAATGCACCTCTGCCTGGATCTTCTTTCCGCCCGGCACGACCTTGAACGAGTGGTCGCCTCGCTCGACGACATGCAGCGTGGGCGTGGGCGACATGCGCGCCAATACGCCTGAGAACTCTTCCGGCGTGCCGAACGGATCCCGGCCTCCCTGGACGATGAGTGCGGGGCGCCGCAGTTCTGGCAGGTGGGCGTCACGCCGCTCGAGCGGTCTGCCTGGCGGATGCATCGGGTAGCCGAGCAAGACGAGCCCGCGCACGGGACTGGCCGCGTCGGCGGACACCACGTGTGTGGCGATGCGGCCGCCCATGGATTTGCCGCCTGCAAAGAGCCACTCACGCGCACTCGGCACCGCTTTCCGCACCGTGTGAATGACCGCACGGTAGCAGGAGTCGAGCACCGGACGCCGGTCCGGCAGCTTGCGGTGTTGTTCGGTGTAGGGGAAGTTGAATGTGATGATGTCGAGCCCGCGCCGAGCGAGGGCCTCCGCAAACTCGACCAAAAACGGGCTTCGCTGACCTGCGCCGGCCCCATGGGCCAGTATCAGCGAAGCCCCGACCGGTGGTCCCTGTCTCTCGTAGACCAGCGCGGTGGTCGCGCCCGTCTCGAGATCCACCGGAAGTTCCTCAGGATGTTGCACGCAGCGCCTTCATCTCGGCCGCGGTCTTCAGCTCGTTGGTCACCGAGAAGACACCAAACTCGAACGTTGCCAGAGAGCGCGCAATCGCACGGTCTACGTCGCTCTGCACGACTCCGGTGAGCGTCACTCGGCCCCGGTCGACCACGATGTGGATCGGTGGATAGGCCATCACCGCATAGTTCCAGAAGTTCTGATTGCCGTAGATCGACCGTGCGATCCTGTAGCGCAGACTGTCGTCGAACCCGGAGAGTGGCAGCACCACGATCTGGTTGACCACCGAGTGCACGCCGGCCACCTTGGCGGCGCGTTTGGCGATCTCGCCGCTCTTGAATGGCTGCGTCACCTTGCCGGTGAGGGTCGCCACGCCATTGGTCACGTCAACGTTCACGTCGTCGAAGATGGTGAAGAACGAGTAGCGATTCACAGCCTTGGCAATGTCGTTGAACACTTGCTGGTCCGTACGCTGGTCCTGGCTTGCAAACGCGAGCGGCGTGAGTGCGAGCGTGAAGACGACAAACGCCAGCATAGTCTTTCTCATGGTCCACCTCCAGACGCGGCGTGCGACGCCGCTTGTTGACCACTGCTGCCGCAAATGAAGTGCCAGATGGCTGCGCAAATAGGCGAACGAAATTGTGCAGCGGGCCGTGAATGCTGGTGCTCGGCGTCTCGAGTTTGGTACGGAGTGTCCGGCTTTGGCCTGACGTCCCCCTCTACCCGACGAGGCGTTCGAAGCCAACGATAGTGAGAATGCCGGCGGCGATGAGCAGCACCTGACGCAGCGAGTTCTTGTCGACTGCACCACGATGCAGGTCAGGAATCAGATCTGACATCGCGATGTAGAGCATGCTCGCGGAGGAAAACGCCAGCACGTAGGGGCGGATGTTTGGCACGACCGATACCGCCATGAAGGCCAGCAGTGCGCCAACGATGCCCGACAAGCCGGAGACGATGTTGAGAATCAGCGCTTTACGACGGCTGTAGCCAGCGGCGAGCAGGATGGCGATATCACCCACTTCTTGGGGAATCTCGTGGGCCGCAACCGCCATCGCCGTATTGACGCCAAGGGGCACCGATGTCATCACCGCGGTGGCGATGATGGCGCCGTCGATAAAGTTGTGGAAGGCGTCGCCAACGATCACCAGCGTGGCCGTGGCGCCGTGCACGTGGCAGGCATCAGTGTGGCAATGGCGAATGAGGACCAGCTTCTCGAGCACGAAGAACACGAGGATGCCCAAGAGCAATGTGCCGAAGACCGCCGGCGGTTTCAGCGTCTCAAGCGCCTCTGGCAGCAGGGCGAGAAGTGCCACGCCCAGCAGGGCCCCAACGGCGTAGCTGACGAGCCACGGTACCAGGCGGCGCCGGATGTTGTCGCTGAAAAGGAGAAGCGAGGAGGCGACGAGAAGTCCACCGAAACTTCCGAGGAGGCTAAGGCCCAGGGCCAGGGCGAGCAAGGACACTGACTCTCATTCTAGTTCGCAATGTAGCCGCGCCGGGCCCGTACGCGGTAGGCAGGGTCGCGGAGTTCGACGTGGATCGATCGCCAGCGGCCGTCATGGGCACCGTTGGTCGAGGTGTAGCCGAGGTAGTACTGCTTGCTCAACTCGTCGGCGATACTGGCGGTGGCCGGTGCCAGATCCATGGGGCCACGGACGATTTCAGTGCGTCCACCGCTATCGTCGGTCAGCTCGCGAAGGGCCGTGGCGTTGACGTGCTGGTCATTGCCCTGGGGCCACTGACTAGAGGGCCGGAACTGCGGTGAGGCCTGCGGGAACCACGGCCTGGGTGGACCCGGCGGAAAGGGCGAGCGTGGCAGCGGCGGTCGACGTGGCTGTGGAGGACGAAGTGGAGCCCGCGGCATTCGCTCGTCGTCGCCGTCGATGCCAATGGCGTACAGCAGCACTTCGGTCTGGCGGAGGCGCGCCTTGACGTCGCTCACTGTGGCGGCGCTCGAGGTATCGTTCCCATCCGAGATCAGCAGGAGCGCCTTCTTGGCGTGCCGTCCGCCGGTGGTCAGTGGCAACGCGTCCATCAGCGTGTCGTAGATGGCGGTGCCGCCGTGTGGCTGAATGCGTCCGAGCTGCCGACCGATGCCTTGTCGATCAATTGTCCAGTCCTGCAGCAGAAACGGCGCATCGCTGAACTGATACAGGAAGGTCTCGTCGTCTCGGTCGAGCAGGTCGAATAGAAAGCGATTGAGCGCTGCGCGGGCGGCCTCGATCTTTTCGCCCATCATGCTGCCGCTGGTGTCCAGCGCGATGCCGAGACTCACCGGCACACGTTCGGCGTTGAACTGCGACACCGTTTGGCGGGCGTCGTCTTCGTAGACGACGAAATCGTCGGCAGTGAGGCCGGGCACGAAGCGGCCGTTGCGGTCAGACACAGTGGCGGTGACGTTCACCAGTTCGACCCCGGCCTTGAACCGTCCCTGCCCATCCGCACCCTGCTGCCCCCGTAGAGGCGTGAGGGGCAGCGCCACGCCTAGGGCTACAAGTCCGAACGTGGCGAGGCGTACCGTTTTGTGTGTTGGGCCGGTGCGGGTGGTCATGCGTCCTGGTTGCCGGGAGGTGTGGAGGCAAAACACTTGCCGCGCAGGCGAGGGGCCCCCGCGGGCTTTTGCCGGCATTCCGGCTGGGCGGGCTCGCCTGCCGCCACGGTGTGTGCTCTGCGACGGACAGTGGCCGTACACTACGGGCCATGTCTTTTTCGAACAAGGCCATTGTTGTCACAGGCGCCACGAGCGGTATTGGCCGTGCCGCCGCCCTCCAGTTCGCAGCCCAGGGTGGCTCCGTCGTGCTCGTGGGCCGGACCGCTGAAGCGCTGATCCGGCTCAAGGGCGAGATCGACGCCAGCGGAGGCCGTGCGATCTTCTGTGCGGTGGACGTCACAAGCAGCGACGCCCCGGGGCGGATTGTGGGAGCCGCCGTGGAAGCCTTTGGCGGCATCGACGTGCTGGTGAATGCCGCGGGCGTGATCGCCACTGGCAACATCGAATCGACCAGTGACGCGGCCTGGGACCAGATGATGGCCATCAACCTTCGCGGGCCCTTCAGGCTGATGCGTGAGGCCATTCCCCAGCTGAAGGCGCGCAAAGGCAACGTGGTGAATGTCTCGAGCGTGAATGGGTTGCGGTCGTTTGCGGGCGTGCTCGCCTATTGCGTGAGCAAGAGCGGCATGGACCAGCTCACGCGCTGTGCGGCCCTGGAGATGGCGCCGCATGGCGTCCGTGTCAACGCCGTGAACCCTGGTGTGACCGTCACCAACCTGCACACGCGGGGCGGCATGAACCCGGAGGCCTACGCTGCGTTCCTGCAGCGGTCGACTGAAACGCATCCGCTCGGGCGCCCGGGCCAGCCTGAGGAAGTGGCTGAAGTGATTCTGTTCCTGGCCTCGTCAGAGAAGTCCGGCTGGATGACGGGCGAGACGATCCCAGTGGACGGCGGCCGCCATCTCACCTGCCTGCGCTAGCCGCCGCCGCGTCCGCCCTACTAGGTGGCATCGTCTCCAGCGGATGCGCCGGCGGTGGCCTATAGCTCCCTTCTCGGCGCACCGTCTGCGCTTCGCCCTGGAGACGAGCGGGTACAGTATCGATGAGGAACCCAATGGCATTTCGGGTGTTGATCATCGGCGGCACAGGCCAGGTAGGCGCTGCGGTGGTGCGTGCGCTGGCTGCAGAGCCGTCCTGTCGTGAAGTGGTGATGGTCAATCGCAGGGCGAGTGCTTCCGCCCTGGGTCCTCGTGTACGGCAGGTGGTGTTCGATACAGCGTCCCCTCAATTTCAGGCAGACGTGACCGCGCTTGCCAAGAGCCTCGTGGCGCAGGGCGACCCTGTCTACGGTGCATCGTGCGTGGGCGTCGGTAAGGGCAGCGCGGGCTGGACCGACGAGGAGCTGAAGGCCCTCGAAATTGGCGTGGTCGGTGGTTTTGCCCACGGTTGTCACGCCGGCGGAATCGCGCAGTTCGCTCTGCTCTCCGCAGTCGGAAGCAACGCCAGAAGCCGTGTGCGCTATGTGCGCGTGATGGGCCTGAAGGAGGAAGCGGTTCAAGCGATCGGGTTCAAGCGCCTGGCGCTGTTCCGCCCGGGCATCATCGGAGGCAACGCCCATACGCCGGGTTATGCGGCGTGGTTGGGACGTCGGATTCCTGGTCGGTTCGGGACCATTGAGCAGGACGACATCGGGCGCGCCTTCGCCGCTGAATTCGTCAGCAGCTCGAACTCTGACGGAGTGGTGTCTCTCGAGAATGGGGCGATGAGGCAGAAGTCCCGTGAGTTCTTGAAGAAGGAGCCGGGTCCGATTGATTCGGGTGTGCGGGGCATTGCCTGGGCCTCACTCGTCGTGCAGATCGGCATTGTCGGCACCGGTGGCGCGGTGCGGCTTACCGGCTCAGGGCTCGGCTGCCCAACCTGGCCACGCTGCACGCCAGACACCTTTGTCGTCATGCCGGAGCAGGGCATTCACGGCGCGATTGAGTTTGGCAACCGAATGCTGACGTTCGTGCTGGCCGCGGTGGCGGTGTTGGCGTTGCTGGCGGTGTGGAACTGGCGCCGCAGCCGGCCCGACCTGTGGCGCGCGGCGGTGATTCTGGCCGCCGGTATTCCCGCGCAGGCCGCACTCGGTGGCTTGACGGTCCTGACCGGGCTCAATCCGTGGCTGGTCGGCGCGCACTTCCTTCTGTCGGCGGCGTTGGTCAGTGTTGCGGCCGTGTTCGTGGCGCGGACGCAGGACACGGCTGGCCGTCCTGACCGCGTGCCGGCACTGCTGGTCTCTCTCGGCTATGCCGTAGTGTTGGCTACTGCAGTCGCCTTGGTGCTCGGTGTCGTGACCACCGGTGCCGGGCCACATGCCGGCGATGCGGCGACTCCGCGCAACGGGCTCAACGTCGAGCTGCTGCAGCACCTGCACAGCTACCCGGCCTACGTCATGCTGTTACTGACGGCGGCGTTGGTTGGGCTCGTGCAGCAGACCGGTGCGACGCGTCTGCGTCCACTGGCGCTTGGGCTGCTGGCGCTCGAATTCAGTCAGATCGCTCTTGGCATCGCGCAGGCGCATCTCGGTGTTCCGGCGCTGCTGGTCGGCCTGCACATGCTGCTGGCGTGTATGGTGGTGGCCACGTTGACGATGCTGATCACACGCCTGCGCGGCGCTTGACCGCCTCGGTGAAACGCAGCCCCTCGCTCTCGCCAAGCACGCGGGTCAGCAGGAAGCCAGCCTCGGCGAGCAGCGGTTCGGCGTTGAGTGGCGGCGTTTTCCTGCCGCGGCCAAAGAGCGCTCCGAGGCCTGACGCCGGGAGCGTCCCGATGATCAGGGCGCGGCCTCCAGGCTCGAGCACCCGCAAGGCCTCCTGGAGCACCCGCAGACGCGCCGGGGGAGGCATGGTTGCCATGAGTCCGTCCGTGTCGTCCACGATCGCGAGTTCGAACGTCCCCGCATCGAATGGCAGGCGCTCGAGTGGCTCGACTTTGATCTCGATGAAGACCCCGGCACCCTCCGCGCCTTTCCTGGCGCGGGTGGCCGTCGCCTCGTCCGGCACGACCACCGCGGCGTGGCCTGACAGCCCCACCCGTGCGGCCATCGCTCCAAGGCGCCCGCCGTGGGCACAGCCAATCTGTACGAAGCGGTCGCCAAGTGCGAGACCGCTCATGCCGACGACCAGTTGATAGGGGTTGCTCTTGCGGGTGGCTAGGACCATCGACCGTTGATGATATAGTTTTCGGTCGTGTCTACACCTGTTGAAATCGCTCCCGCAAAGGGGAAACTCGGCATCCTGCTCGTTGGTCTCGGCGCCGTCAGCACCACCACCATCGCCGGTGTCATCGCCATTCGCAAGGGTCTCGCCAAGCCGATCGGCTCGCTCACCCAGATGGGCACGATCCGTCTCGGTAAGCGGACCGACAACAAGTCTCCCAAAATCAATGAGTTTGTCCCGCTCGCCTCGCTAGACGACATCGTCTTCGGCGGCTGGGACATCTTCGATGAAGACGTCTACGCTGCTGCTTGCACGGCCGGCGTGCTCGAGCGGTCGCTGCTTGACGCCATCCGCCCTGAGCTCGAGGCCATCAAACCGATGCCGGCGGTCTTCGATCAGCGCTACGTCAAACGCCTCAGCGGCCCGAACGTCAAGAAGGGCAAGAACAAGAAGGATCTCGCCGAACAGTTGATTGCCGACATCCGCCACTTCAAGGCGACGCATCACTGCGACCGCCTCGTCATGATGTGGTGCGGCAGCACCGAAGTCTTCATGAAGGAAGGGCCGGTGCATCAGTCGCTCGCCGCCTTCGAGAAGGGCCTCGAGGCCAGTGACGATGCGATTCCGTCGAGCATGGTGTACGCCTACGCCGCGCTCAAGGAAGGCATTCCGTTTGGCAACGCCGCGCCGAACCTCACGGCCGATATCCCGGCGATGATCGAGCTGGCCAACAAGAACGGCTCGCCGATCTGCGGTAACGACATGAAGACCGGGCAGACGCTAATCAAGACGGTCATCGCGCCTGGCCTGAAGGCGCGCCTGCTTGGCGTCAGGGGTTGGTACTCCACCAACATTCTCGGCAATCGCGACGGCGAAGTGCTGGACGATCCCGAGTCCTTCAAGACGAAGGAAGAGAGCAAGAAGTCGGCGCTCGACTACATTTTCCAGCCTCATCTTTACCCGGATCTCTACAAGGATCTGTCGCACGTCGTGCGCATCAACTACTACCCGCCGCGCGGCGACAACAAAGAGGGCTGGGACAACATCGACCTCGTGGGCTGGCTCGGCTACCCGATGCAGCTCAAGATCAACTTCCTCTGCCGCGACTCGATCCTGGCCGCGCCGATTGTGCTCGACTCGGCCTTGTTCCTCGACCTCGCCAAGCGCGCCAAGCTGCACGGCATCCAGGAATGGCTGTCGTTCTACTACAAGGCGCCGATGCACGCCCCCGAGGTCTACCCGGAGCACGATCTCTTTATTCAGTTGATGAAGCTGAAGAACACGCTCCGCTACTTGAAGGGCGAAGAGCTCATCACGCACCTCGGGCGCGAGTACTACGACTGACGTCGGGGCGTGGTGCCAACCTTTTCTTTTCCAACTTCCCGCATCTAGAATCGACAACGCTATGTCCAATCCTGCCGAATTCGACAACCTGCTCCGCGAGGATCGCGCGTTTCCCCCGCCTCCGGAATTCCAGGCTCGCGCGCATGTCCGGAGCGCTGACATCTACGCCGAGGCCGAACGGGACCCGGACGCCTTCTGGGCCGGATTCGCGTCAGAACTCGAGTGGATGTCGCCTTGGACGCAAGTGCTCGACTGGCAGCCACCCCACGCGAAGTGGTTCGTCGGCGGCAAGCTGAATGCCAGCGTCAATTGCATCGACAGGCACGTTCGAGGTGCGCGCCGCAATAAGGCCGCGATCATCTGGGAAGGTGAACCGGGCGACCGCCGGACCCTGACGTACCACGACCTCCTGCGCGAGGTGTCACAGTGCGCCAACGTCCTCAGGGGGCTCGGCATCGGCAAGGGTGACCGCGTAGCGCTCTATCTGCCGCTCATTCCCGAGCTCGCTATCGCGATGCTTGCCTGCGCCCGCATCGGCGCCGTGCATAGCGTGGTCTTCGGCGGCTTCAGCGCGGAGTCACTGCGCGACCGTATCAATGATCAGGGCGCACGTCTGCTGATCACGGCTGACGGTGGTTATCGTCGTGGTCAGGTCGTGCAGTTGAAACAGGTCGCCGACGAGGCGGTGGCGGCAACGCCGACCATCGAGCACGTGCTCGTCGTGCAGCGTGGTGTCCCAGGCGAGCAGGGCGTGTCGATGCACGCCGGGCGCGACCTCTGGTACCACGAGCTGATGCGCGAGGCGCCCCTGACCTGCGCACCGGAGCCGATGGATGCAGAGGACATGCTCTACATCCTCTACACATCTGGCACGACCGGTAAGCCCAAAGGGATCGTCCACACCACCGGCGGCTATCTCACCGGAGCGTATGCCACGACCAAGCTGGTGTTTGACCTGAAAGATGACGACGTCTATTGGTGTACGGCAGATCTCGGCTGGGTGACAGGACACAGCTACGTGGTCTATGGCCCGCTCGCCAATGGCGCTACGGTGCTGATGTACGAGGGCGCGCCAGACTGGCCGGATAAAGATCGCTTCTGGTCCCTCATCGAGAAGTACGGCGTTACCGTGTTCTACACGGCACCGACGGCGATTCGCGCCTTCATGAAGTGGGGTATTGAGTGGCCGGGACGCCACGACCTGTCCTCACTCCGTCTGCTTGGGTCCGTGGGTGAACCCATCAACCCCGAAGCATGGATCTGGTACTACAAGGTGATCGGTGGCGAGCGCTGCCCGGTGGTCGACACGTGGTGGCAGACCGAAACCGGCGCCATCATGATCACGCCACTGCCCGGGGTCTCGACTCTACGTCCCGGCTCAGCGGGTCGGCCGTTTCCTGGCATCAAGGCGGAGATCCGCAACGAAAAAGGCGTGCTGGTTGAGGGTGCTGGCGGTGGGTTGCTGGCGCTCACGCGCCCGTGGCCGGCGATGCTCCGAGGCATCTATGGGGATCCCGATCGCTACGTGACCCAGTACTGGAACAAGTGGGGCACCAGCATGTACGTCACCGGCGATGGCGCCAAGCGTGATGCAGACGGCAACTTCTGGTTGCTCGGTCGTGTGGATGATGTGCTGAACGTGGCTGGCCATCGCATCGGCACGATGGAAGTGGAGAGCGCGCTGGTGGATCACCCGAGCGTGGCGGAGGCGGCAGTGGTCGGCCGCGCCCACGAGATCAAGGGACAGGCCGTGGCCGCGTTTGTCACCCTCAAGGAAGGGCACGCGCCATCAAAGGCGCACGCCGACGAACTGAAGGCCCACGTCGCCAAGAAGATCGGCGCGATCGCCAGGCCGGACGACATTCTGTTTTCGGCAGACCTGCCCAAGACGCGCTCCGGCAAGATCATGCGTCGGCTGCTGCGCGACATTGCTGAAGGCAAAGCGCTTGGCGATACGACCACGCTGGCCGACCCGAGTGTGGTGGCGCGCCTCAAGACGCAGTACGAGGATCAGGAAGGCTGACGCTTACGACAGCAGCAGCGCGAGGTCTTCTCGCGTCAGGTTCTTCACCACGGCGTTGTTTTCCGTGAGAATCGCGTCGGCCACTGTCTTCTTTCGCTGTTGCAGCTCGAGCACACGCTCTTCCACCGTGTCTTTCGCTACCAGTCGGTACGCAAAGACATGGCGCGTTTGCCCGATGCGGTGGCTTCGATCGATGGCCTGGGCTTCCACCGCCGGGTTCCACCACGGGTCGAGCAGAAACACATAGTCCGCGGCGGTCAGGTTCAGGCCGAGCCCGCCGGCTTTCAGGCTAATGAGAAACAACGGGCAGTTCGGATCCGTCTGGAACCGGGCGACGCGCCGATCACGGTCGCGTGTCTTGCCGTCCAGGTATTCGTAGGCGATCCCTTTCTCATCAAGTTCCCTGCGGAGCAGCGCCAAATAGCTGGTGAACTGTGAGAACACCAGCGTCTTGTGGCCATCGTCGACAAGTTCGACCAGGCGCGGCACGAGCAGGTCGAGTTTGGCTGATGATGACGTGCTGTGTTTGGGATCGACCAGCGCCGGATGGCAGGCCGCCTGGCGCAGGCGAAGCAGTGCCTCGAGCACTTGCAGCTTCGATCGTTCCCAGCCAGCCTTGGGCGCGAGCAGCCGGCGCCGGTAGTGATCGCGCAACTCGTCGTAGAGCGTACGCTGCTCGGTGTCGAGTTCGCAGAACAGCGTCTGCTCGACCTTGGCGGGAAGGTCCGTGGCGACCTGCTCCTTCGTCCGTCGCAGGATGAACGGCCGCAAGCCTTTTCCAAGAACCCGCAACTGCTCCTCACCGGCGTCTGGGCGATCGAGCGAACGCGTGAAACGTGTTGCGTTGGAGAGGAGTCCGGGGTTGAGGAACTCGAAGATGCTCCACAGATCCGCCAGGCGGTTTTCGACCGGCGTGCCGCTGAGGGCGAGCCGATGATCGGCGTTGAGCAGCCGCGCCGCCTTGGCTGTGACGGTGGAAGCGTTCTTGATCGTTTGCGCCTCATCCAGCACCAGATAGTCAAACTGATGTCCTGCGAGGCGGGGCGCATCTTTCCTGAGTGCACCGTACGTGGTCAGCACCAGGTCGTGCGTCGCCACCCGTGCGTCCGCTCCCCTGCGGGCCGCGGTCGAGTAGTCGAGAACGCGCAGACCGGGCGCGAACCGAGCGGCCTCTTGCGCCCAGTTGAAGATCACTGAGCGAGGCGCGACGACCAGCGAAGGACGGATGCTCTCACCAGCGGCCTCGCGTTGTGTGCGCCGTTGCTCGAGCAGCGCCAGCACCATCACGGTCTTGCCAAGACCCATGTCGTCCGCCAGGCATCCACCAAAGCCCATGGTCTGAAGGTGGGTGAGCCAGCCGAGTCCCTCGCGTTGGTAACCGCGCAACACGCCGACAAAGCTGGCGGGTGGATCCATCGCGTGAATGGCGATTGACTCGAGCATGCGCTGGCGGGCGCGCGCGAAGGTCTCGTCCCACGACACCGAGGGCCGCTCTGCCAGAAGCGCATCGAGCAGCGCCATCTGCGTCGGTGCAAACCGCAGCAGTCCGTCGTGCTTCTGGCCGAGGCCAAACGCGGCGTACTGCTGTCGCCAGTGGTCCGGCATCAGGCCGATGGAGCCGTCGGCGAGGGGAATGGACTCATCGCCTCGGTCGATGGCCGCCAGCAGTGTCGGCAAGCCGACGCGCTCCCCGCCAAAGCCTGCGTGACCGTCGACGTCGAACCAGTCGATCCCGGACGACACGTGTAGTGACAGCGACGAGTCTGGCAGGCGGAACGCCTGGCCCGCCCTCTCCACCTGCCACCCTTCAGACAACAGGTGCGTCACGATGGCGCTCAGCGTCGCGGTACCCGGCAGCACGTATGGGCGCCCCGGGAGGTAGAGCGATTGGCGGATCCCCAACGATGTCAGCTGCGCGCGCGCATCGTCTTCCACCGCCTGATCGCGCTCGACCACAACCCCCGGCGTGGCGGTGGTGATGAGCGCCGCCGGATCTGTTTCCGCAATCACGGCACCGTCGTAGTTGAACGACAGCGTGCCCTGCGGGGGCTGGGGCGGTAGCGCCGCCACGAGCACCAGGCGCGGTGTGGGCGTGACGTGCCGAATCTCGGTCCTCAACTCCGGCGGAAAATCGGCGCGCGGCGGCGGTGCGTGCAGCAGCGTGCCGCGCAAGTGATGAACCTGGTCGAGTGGCACGGTGATTCGTGTGCGCAGCCGCAGTTCCCGCATCCATCCGATCTCGGAGCCGGTCTCGCAGCGGGCGGCCGTCGTCCACGTGAGCAGCAGCCCCTCGTCAAGGAGCAGCACGATGTTCGAGAGCGGCAGGGTCTCTGCCTCCCGGCGCATTTCTCCATCCACCACGTAGTGGCCGTCGTCATCGTCGCGACGCACGCGGACGTGGCCAGACCAGGGATCCCCGGCGTCCCATTTGAGAGGGGTGAGCACGGTATCTTGAGGGCGCGCGCCTGCGTACTGGGTGGCGGCGAGCCGGCAGCGTCCGGTGGCGCAGACCAGCGGCAGCAGTTCCAAGGCGAGCCACCCGCTCAGGTGCCGGGCGGATGGAATTTCGTACTGATCCGGCTGCCACCCATATGCTTGCGCGGCTCTGCCGCCGACGAGGCGTTCGACGAGCGCGCGGTCTTCCGCGGGGACCGTGCGCAGCGTGTTGGCGAAAAGACGCGCGTTCTTCGGCACGCCCCAGTCGCCGTTCTTCTTCCGCTCCTGCAACATGACATGCAGCACCACGGCCTTGGCGCTCTGCGACGCCGCGAGGTCGATGACGTAAAGCAGTTGCCCGCGAAAGGGATCACCCTGAAGACTCGCGGGCGCGCCATGGCCGCTGCGAATGCTTGCAAGGGACTGCTCCCACTCGGGCGGAGTGGTGACACCACGGCCGGGCACCGTCGGGCGCGCGTACCACGACGCAGCAACCCCCCGAGGCCTAACGGTGGTTTCGGGGACCACGCGGTCATCGTCGTCTTGGCCGAGCGCGATCGGCTCAAAGAGCACGTCTTTGGGGTTGACGTTCTGCGGCAACACCCGGATGCCCCTCGCATCGCATGCCAGTACCACCGCCCAGATGTGTTTGCAGGCCTGGAGTCGATCGCTGAAGTGGGGGCAGGTGCAGGAGCCGTGCACCGAGCCTCGGGCGGCCTCAAGCGTCACGACGTAGTCGTCTCCGCCACGTACGATGGCGGTGGCGCCGCTTTCCGTCTGCGCCAGTTGTCTGACCGCGCCGCTGGCGAAGTAGGCCTCGCCGCTGGCGCGGGACGTTGGCGTGATGTCTGGCGCAAGTGCGCGGGCGAGGGTCATGGGTGGCCGAGAGGCAAACGCTCATCCTCACACAGCCCGTCGCTCGGAGCAAGGACGCAGACGGCGCAGTCGTCGAGGCCACGCGCCGACGTGCCTGACGTGTCGGCTCCCCGACGCTCCGTCGCTGGACCGACGCAGATCGCCGCGCCGTTCCACGCGGTCGCACGCGATTGCACATCTGGCCCACCTGTTGGACTCAGGCACCCGCCTTGCTCCCAGCAGAGCACGCGCTCCATGCCAATCATCCTCTCTCATCGCGGGAACATCGTCGGGCCATGCCCGTCTGCGGAAAACCGTCTGCCGACCGTTGACGCTGCATTGCGGTGGCGATGGGGGCTCGAAACAGACATTCGCCTCGACACTCGCGGTCGCTTCTACATTGCGCACGACCCACGGGACACGGCTGCAGGCCTGCTCGCAGAAGACTACTGCGCGCTGTTCCGCGCCAATCCCGGCGCGACCATTGCGCTCAATATCAAGGAACTCGGCTATGAGGCGGCGCTCCTGCGTTTCCTCGAAGAGCAAGAAGTGCTTGACCAGGTGTTCCTGTTCGACATGGAGCTGCTTGAACAGACGCCCGGAGCAACGGCTCAGCGTATTCGTGACCTGAACCACAGCGTGCGCATCGCCGCGCGCGTCAGCGATCGCGACGAGTCGATTGACCGCGCGCTTTCGATTGAGTCTGCGTCAGTCATCTGGCTCGACGAATTTGGCGGCGCGCACTTCACCGAGGCCGATATTCGGCGGCTCAAGGCCGCCGGACGCCAGGTGCACGCCGTGTCCCCGGATTTGCATGGCGCGACTTACGAGTCCGCGCGCTCCCGCTGGATGGACTTTATCGACTGGGGCGTCGACGGCATCTGCACTGACTATCCCGCAGCACTCGACCGTTTGTTGCGGACGCTCTCGGAGGTTCAGGCGGCGTGATTCAACGACATTTGAACGAGATGATCGGCGGCTGGATGGTGGGCGACTTCGAGCCGACCTGCATTCCGTCCACTGCCTGCGAAGTGGCCTGCAAGCACTACCCGGCCGGCGCCGTTGAAACGGCACATGTGCATCGCATCGCGACCGAGCTGACGCTCATTGCGACCGGCCGCGTGACGATGAACGGCCGGGTGTTCGGGAGTGGCGACATCATCATCCTGGAGCCTGGCGAGGCCACAGACTTTCGCACCCTAGAGCCGACGACCACGGTGGTGGTGAAGATGCCCAGCGTGAAGGGCGATAAATATCCAGTCTCCCCGGGAGGTGCGCAATGACACAGATTTCGTGCGTCCTGTTCGATCTCGATGGCGTACTCGTTGACGCCACTGAATGGCATTACGAGGCGCTGAACCGGGCGCTGCGCCTGTTCGGGTTCGACATCACGCGCTACGAGCATCTGTCGGGCTACAACGGTCTGCCCACGCGCAAGAAGCTCGAGATGCTGAGCGTCGAAAAGGGACTGCCCGCAGCGTTGCACACGATGCTCAATCGCCTCAAGCAGGTCTACACCCGCGACGAGATCCTGACGCGGTGCCGGCCGGTGTTCGAGAAAGAATACATGTTGAGCCGCCTGAAGGCGGAAGGCTACCGCCTCGCTGTCTGCTCGAACTCGATCCGCGAGAGCCTGCAGATGATGATTCATCAGTCCGGTCTCGACGAGTACTTCGACTTCCTCGCCAGTAACGAGGACGTCAAGACTCCAAAACCCGACCCTGAAATCTACGTGAAGGCGATCGACCGCATGAGCGTCTCGCCCTCTGAAGTACTGATCGTCGAAGACGCGCCGCACGGCGTGGAAGCGGCCCGGCGCTCTGGCGCGCACCTGTGCCAGGTGTCAGGCTTTCAGGACGTCGACTACTTCCGCATCCGCGCCGCCATTGACCGCGCCAATCGTCAGATGTCACTCCGGGGACGGGTGGCCGCATGATTCACATCGTTGTGCCGATGGGCGGCGAGGGCCGCCAGTTTTCCGAGCGGGGCTATACGTTTCCCAAACCTCTGGTCGAGATCGCCGGCCAGCCTCTGATCGAGCTCGTGGTCAAGAACCTCACGCCGTCCTGCGCACACCAGTTCGTCTTTGTGTGCAAGCAGGAGCACGTCGACAACTACGCGCTTGGTGATGTCCTTCGCCTCATCGCCCCAGGCTGCCGCATCGTGACGATGGGCAAGCCTACCGCCGGCGCGCTGTGCAGCGTTTTGCTCGGCATGGAATACCTGCAGCACGAAGAGGAGCTGCTGGTCGCCAATGCCGACCAGTGGATTGATGCGCCGATCGACACCTTTCTGTCCGCTGCCCGCGTGAGCGGTTGGGACGGTGCGATCATGACCTTTCCCAATACCCATCCGCGCTGGTCCTACGCCAGGACGGAGAACGACCTTGTGGTGGCCGTGGCGGAGAAGCAACCGATCAGCCGACATGCGACCGCTGGCCTCTACTACTTCAATCGGGGCATCGATTTTGTCCGCGGTGCCGAACGGATCCTCCTGAAGAATGCGACCTTCTCGGGCGAGTACTACGTGGCGCCCGTGTACAACGAGCTCATCCTGACCGGCAAGCGCATCGGAATATTTCCGATCGAGGCGTCGCAGATGCACGGCCTCGGCACGCCGGAAGAAGTTGAGCGCTTCCAAGCCCGCGCCTATGCGGCGACCGCCTGACCTTACACACATGCTGAACATCGTCCTCCCGATTGCTGGTCGTGGCAGCCGCTTTGCGGTTGCCGGTTATTCACAGCCGAAGCCGCTCATCCCGGTACACGGCGAACCGATGATTGCTGCGGTGGTTCGCAATATCCGACCGTCGCGTCCGCATCGGTTCATCTTCGTGGCGCTTGACGAGCATCTGCAGCGCGCCGGCATGCGAGAAGCCCTGGCCCAGGCGGCCCCTGGGTCACTCGTCGTGCCAGTCAACGAAGTCACTCAAGGGGCGGCCTGTACGGTGCTACTGGCGCGCAACTACATCGACAGCAGCGATGACCTGATGTTGGCCAACAGTGACCAGTGGGTCGACATTGACATCAACGACTATCTTGCCGAGATGGACAGACAGAGCGCCGACGGCCTGATCATGACGATGAAGGCCGACGATCCGAAGTGGTCGTTTGTTGGCCTCGACAGCAAGAACCTCGTGACGCGCGTCGTCGAGAAGGAAGTGATCTCGGACGAGGCGACCGTGGGCATCTACAACTTCCGCCGTGGCTCGGCGTTTGTGCGCGCCGCCGACCGGATGATCGAAAAGAACCTGCGCGTGAACAATGAGTTCTACGTCGCACCCGTCTACAACGAGCTGATCGACGAAGGCGCGCGCATCGCCATCTACAACGTCGGCAGGGAAGGCGCCGGGATGTACGGCCTCGGGATTCCGAGCGACCTCGACCTGTTCCTGTCCAATCCCGTCTCTCGCAAGGCCGTGGCGGCCTGATGCTGCCGATCGACGCGCGTCGCCTCGACCAGGTGCACGCGCGTCTGTCCGAGTCCTCGACGCGCCTGGTAGGCTGGGGCTCGGGCAGTGTCTTCGACTACTTCCAGGAGCGGTTCCCGCTGCCGCTCAGCTATCTGGTCGACAACGACGCGTCTCGTTGGGGTAGCACCAGAGGCGGCGTGCCGATCGATACGCCGTCGCGTCTGCTCTGCGAGGACCACCAGCTCACGGTCGTCATCATCTACTCGTCGGCCTGGCAGGAGATTCAGTGCCAGCTCGAGTCACTCGGTGCGGGTCTGGCGGCGCCGGCGTCCGCCGTCTTTGCCGATACCAGGACACGCGAGCGACTGGCGCGAGCCGACGAGATTGCCGCTCGTCCCCGCGCTGCTCGCCGGCCTTCGTACGCACGGTCGATCGTCGTCCAGGGGCCCGTGTGGCCCTCAGTCACGGAACAGGTGCTGCGCGTCTTCACAGCACTCAACCCAGACGATGCCGTCGTGTTGTCGACCTGGGAGGACACGGATCTCGACCTGCTTACGGCGGTGGGCGCCGTGGCCGACGACGTGGTGTTGAGTCCGCGACCCCGCGCCGCTGGGGTTCAGAACCGGAACGCACAGATCGTGTCCACCAGCGCCGGCATCCACCGAGCCATAGAGGCTGGCGCCTCCTCAATCCTGAAGACTCGTACCGATCTGGCCCTTGTCGTGCCGACGGTGTTTGACCGGGCCTCGTCCTGGCTGGCCACGGTCGAATCCAGCGCGGCCCGGGCCGCGGGACTGCGAGAGCGCATCATCGTGCCCTCAAGTTTTACGAGAAAATTCCTGCTGTATCACCCGTCGGACTTGGTGATGCTCGGTGCGGCTGACGACCTCCGTCGCTACTGGTCTGCGCCACTTGACGCGCGGACCGGCGAGCTGCTCTCCCCGCAGTGGATCGACCGGCCCCTTTCTGCCGTCAACATGGAGGGCAATCCCACGGAGAGCTACCTGGGGCTGCAGTTCTGCCGAACGCTCGGCCGGTCGGCGTCGGGGTCTGTCCGCGATAGCTGGCACTTCTACCGCGACTTCTTTGCGGTGGTCGACAACGACTGGCTCGAGATGTTGTGGTTCAAGAACCTATCGATTCCAGACGCCTCGGTGCGTGAGGGCGTACGACAAATGGTGACGCAGGCGTTCTGGGAGCGCCTCCAGGCCGGTGACGCTGGCGTTGAGGCCGACCTGCTGGAGATTGATGTCGATCGCGTCGCGCTGCGCAGCCTAGCCGCAGCCTAGGTCGGAACTTGATACCCTATGGGAACCGCCAAGACGGCGGCTCCGTATCCCCTAGGGCCATGGCACTCATCGAAACTGTCGACCTGTGGAAGACCTACGTGATGGGGTCCGAAGAGATCCACGCCCTCAGAGGCGTCTCGGTCAAGATTGAGCGGGGCGAGTACGTGGCCATCATGGGCCCGTCGGGCTCTGGCAAGTCGACGCTCATGAACCTGATTGGCTGCCTCGACACGCCGAGCAAGGGCTCGTACCTGCTGAACGGCAAGCAGGTGAGTGACATGAATGACAACGAGCTGGCCAGAATCCGGAACGAAGAGATCGGCTTTGTCTTTCAGACCTTCAATCTGCTGCCACGCGCCACCGCCCTGCGCAATGTCGAGTTGCCCCTGGTCTATGCGGGTGTGACGGCAAAGGATCGAGAGGCGCGCGCCAAGGCGGCTCTCGAGAAGGTCGAGCTCGGATCGCGCATGGGCCACAAACCGAACGAACTCTCCGGGGGCCAGCGCCAACGCGTGGCGATCGCCCGCGCCCTCGTCAACAACCCCTCCATTCTGCTTGCGGACGAGCCGACTGGAAATCTCGACACGAAGACCGGCGTCGAAATCATGGCGCTCTTCGCGAAGCTCCACGAAGCGGGCAACACCATCGTTCTGGTGACCCACGAGGCCGAGGTTGCCGCCTACGCGCATCGGTCGATCATGATCCGCGATGGCCAGGTCGAGAACGATGTGCGGAGAGCCGCGTAAAGACTGTCGGCGCCGGCTTTGCCTCAATGTGTCATCGCATAGAGCAGTACGTTGACGCCGACGGCG
>JBEBGG010000049.1:0-23727 GCA_040081555.1 Vicinamibacterales bacterium | reverse complement strand
AGAGTTGAGAGTTGAGGGTTGAGAGCTGAGAGGAAAATGCGGCAAGAGCCGCGGCTGTTCCGGGTCTTGTCACTCAACTCTCAACCCTCAACTCTCAACCAAAATGAACCGCACGGACCGGCTCGTCGCGATGGTGATGCACCTGCAAGGCAGGCGGCTCGTGCGCGCGGAGGACATGGCGGGGCATTTCTCCGTGAGCGTGCGCACGATCTACCGTGACATCGCGGCGCTCGGTGAGGCGGGTGTGCCGATCGCGGGCGAGGCGGGCGTGGGCTACAGTTTGGTTAAGGGTTATCACTTGCCGCCCGTGATGCTGACGGGCGACGAAGCGGCGGCGCTCTTCGACAGAAGCGGCGCCCATCCGGCCGCCTCGCTCGGCCGCGCGGCTATGGCGCTCGACCGCGGCGATGCCCGAAGCGCCGCCGAGCTCACCGAACGACACCTGCGTCGCCTGCCGGCGAAGAATCGCACCGAACGCGCCGGCGCCCTAGAGCTGTTGATCCGCGCGGAGACGGCGCTGGGAGGAGATCACAATCGTGCCCGCTCGGCTCTGGTCGAACTCCAAGGCATCGCCGACACCGCGCACACACCGCCCCTGCTTGCGTCCGCCAGTCTGGCCGTCGGGTTGATTGCCCTCGCCGAGCACGACGCCGATCCGGCGCGACGTGCACTCGAAGATGCCGTGGATCTGTTCGAGAAGAGCGGTGCGCCGTTCGAAGCCGCAAGAGCGCGTGTCGGCCTGGCGTGTGCGCTCGAGTCTCTCGGTCGTACTGACGCCGCTGTTGTGGAGGTCAGTCGAGCCCTCGAGGAGTTGACCAGGCTCGACGCGCGGCACGAAATGGCCGCCGCCCAAGCGGTGCGTGATCGACTGACACCCACGCCTGCGCAGATGGCCACGCCAGGTGCCACGCGAGAGAAGAGCGGCTTGACGACGCGCGAGCTCGAAGTGCTGCGGCTGATCTCGAGCGGCCTCAGCAACCCGGCCATCGCCGATCGCCTCTGCATCAGCGAGCACACGGTGCACCGCCACGTCGCCAACACCCTCACCAAGCTGGATGTACCGTCCCGCTCAGCAGCGGTGGCTCAAGCGGCGCGGCTGGGCCTGCTGTAGCACGAGCCGCCGTCACGGTCGGACATGGCCTGAACGGGCCATTTTGCGGTCAGGGCTCAAAATGACCGGATCCGGCGACGCGGGCTGCGAGAAGCGACTGCTACATTTCGCCGCATGACACACACACAAATAGACACGCTAACCCGGGCCCTGTACTCGCGAAAGGCATGAACACGATGACCACAGCATCAATCGTCATAACCACGCCGGACCTCGCGGCCATCAAGGCCAAACAGCAGACGATGTGGGCGTCTGGCGACTTCGCGGTAATCGGTACCACCCTGCAGATTGTGGGCGAGCTGCTGTCGGAAGCCGTCGATCTGCGAGCCGGTGAGCGCGTGCTCGACGTCGCAGCCGGGAACGGCAATGCGACGTTGGCGGCGGCCCGCCGCTTCGCGCACGTCACCTCCACTGATTACGTGCCCGCGTTACTCGAGCGCGGAAAGCTCCGCGCCCAGGCCGAGGGGCTCAACGTCGCGTTCGAAGTGGCGGACGCCGAAGCACTCCCCTATGCGGGCGCGTGCTTCGACGTGATCCTCTCGACCTTCGGCGTCATGTTCGCTCCGGACCACACCAAGGCCGCCAGCGAGATGATGCGCGTCTGCCGGCCCGGCGGACGCATCGGGCTGGTGTCGTGGACGCCCGAAGGGTTCCTCGGCGATCTCTTCCGCACGATCGGCAAGCATGTGCCGCCGGCGGCTGGCCTTCGCTCGCCGCTCTTGTGGGGCACCGATGCACACCTCAAGCAGCTCTTTGCCGGTGCCGCGTCCATTGCCCACGCGAAGCAGATCTTCAATTTCCGGTATCGATCGCCGGAGCACTTTGTCGAAGTCTTCCGGGCATACTACGGGCCGACCCACAAGGCGTTCGCCTCGCTCGACGCCGCGGGCCAGACCGCGCTCGAACACGATCTGCTGGTGCTGCTTCGCACCTCCGATCGCGGCGGCGCCGCAGGCCTGGTGATTCCCGCAGAATACCTGGAGACCGTCATTACCCGGTGACCACGATGAAGCTGCGATTGATGTGCGTCCTCGCCCACCCAGACGATGAGTCGTTGGGGACGGGAGGGACCTTGGCCAAGTACGCCGCCGAAGGCGTAGAGACGTTTCTGCTGACGGCCACGCGTGGTGAGCGTGGCCGGTTCGGCGCCGCTGGCGAACGCCCTGGTCCGGACGTTGTTGGCGCCGCGCGTGAGTCAGAGCTCCGCGCCGCCGCCCGTGAGCTTGGCCTTCACGAGGTGAGGCAACTCGGCTATCCCGATGGGGCCCTCGACGGTGTCAACCCGGCGACGGCGCAGTACGCCATCGCCGAATACATCTGCCACATCAAACCGCACGTCGTCATTACCTTCGGCCCCGAGGGCGCCTACGGTCATCCCGACCACATTGCCATCTCGCAGTTGACGACCGCGGCCATCGTGCGGGCAGCACAGCGAGAGTGGATGGTCTCGAAGCTGTATTACATCGCCTGGAGTGCCCCGATCTGGGCCGCCTATCAGGCCGCGCTCAAGAAACTCACGAGCACGGTGGATGGTGTCGAACGACAGGTGGTGCCGGTACCGGACTGGGGCATCACCACGCGCATCGACACGGGCAACGTGTGGCCAACGGTCTGGCGTGCGGTGCAGTGTCACCAGACGCAGATGAGCATCTACAAGAACCTCGCGGGGCTTGCGCCCGAGCACCATCAGGCGCTCTGGGGCACGCAGGAGTTCTACCGCGCCTTCAGCCTGGTGAACGGCGGGCGCGCGCGCGAGTCAGATCTATTTGAAGGGTTGAGATGATGCCCACAGATCCGCTCGACGCGCCCAGGGACCGCCAGGCGCCGATCGACATGACGGCGGCCGTCTTTCGCACCGCAGGACACGCGCTGGTCGATCAGATCGCCCGCTGGCTCGAGCAGATGCCGAGCGGCCCGGTGATGCACGACGAGTCACCCGCCGACGTGCGCCTGGCCTTGCACGCCGATCGGGCACTTCCGGAATCTGGCGCTGAGCCGACGATGGTGCTGGCTGGCGCGACGGATTTGCTGTTGCGCCATTCACTCTTCAACGGCCATCCCCGGTTCTTCGGCTACATCACGTCGAGCCCGGCGCCCATCGGCGCGCTGGGCGATCTGCTGGCGTCGGCCATCAACCAGAACGTCGGCGCGTGGCGGCTCTCGCCGATGGCGACCGAGATCGAAGCGCAGACCATTCGCTGGATCGCCGAGCTGATCGGCGTTCCCACCGACGCCGGCGGGTTGCTGGTGAGCGGTGGCAACATGGCGAACTTCGTCTGCTTCCTTGCCGCGCGCACCGCCAAGGCCGCGGCCGTGCGAACCACAGGCGTTCGCTCGGTGGCGCCGATGTATGTCTACGCCTCAACGGAAGCGCACACCTGGGTACAGAAGGCGGCCGACCTCTTCGGGCTTGGCACTGATGCCATCCGCTGGATCCCGACAGACGCGCAGCAGCGCATGCACACCGCGGCGCTGGCCCAGCAGATAGCGGCCGACCTCAATGCCGGCGCGCTCCCCTTCCTCGTCGTCGGCACGGCGGGTACCGTGAGCACGGGGGTCGTCGATCCACTCCGAGAGATTGCCGCCATCTGCCGGCGTCACGGCGTCTGGTTTCATGTGGACGGCGCCTACGGCGCCATGGCGGCGCGCGTCCCAGGCGCGCCCACGGATCTGCAGGCGCTAGCCGAGGCAGATTCAGTGGCGGTGGACCCGCACAAGTGGCTCTATGCGCCGCTCGAGGCTGGCTGTGCGCTGGTGCGCCGACGGACGGACCTGCTGCACACCTTCTCCTATCATCCGAGCTACTACCACTTCGATGCGGAGATGACCAATTACTTCGACCTCGGCCCTCAGAACTCGCGCGGCTTCCGCGCGCTGAAGGTGTGGTTGGCGCTGCAACAGGTGGGGTTTTCCGGCTACGAGACCCTGATCGGCGACGACATCCGGCTTGCGCGCCATCTGCATGCGCTGGTGCAGCAGCTGCCTGACTTCGAGGCCATGACGCAGCATCTGAGCATCACCACGTTCCGTTACGTGCCACAGGATCTTCAAGTGAGCCCACCGACGCCTGAACGCGAACGCTACCTGCAACAGCTGAACGAGGCACTGCTGACGCGCGTGGAGCGCAGCGGCGAGGCGTTTCTGTCCAACGCCGTGGTGGGCGGCAGGTTTGCGCTGCGCGCCTGCATCGTGAACTTCCGCACCTCGGCAAGGGACATCGAGGCGCTGGTCTCCCTGCTGTCGCGGCTTGGCCACGAGGTGGACGAGACCCTCCGGCCAGCGTCCGGAAGGTGAGACATACAATCCGCAGTACGTGCGTTGAGGCCCGCCTGGGGCGCATCCCGCCCGGAACATGACTTGCTTGGGAAGGTCGGCATGCAAAGTCCCACCCTCGGCATCCTGACGTCATCGACGCTCCAGCGACGGACCATGGTTGTGGCCACGATGCTCGTGGCTTGGTGCGCGACGGCACCGCTGCTCGCGCAAGAACCGAAGCGGGTGCCGAAGGATTCGGTGCGGGTGGCGGTGGCGGGCTGCACGAACGACTACATCTTCACCGCCGCGCCGCGTCTTGAAGGTCAGGAACAGATCGGCGATATCCCGGAAGGGATGCACCTGCGGATGAACGCGCCCAGAAAGATGATGGCCGACATCAAGGCGCACGAAGGGTCAGTGGTCCTCATTACCGGCTTGATGCGGAGAGGTCAGTACCGGCCGGACGGCGTCGGGATTGGCGGCGGCATCCGCGTGTCGCCAGGCCCCGCCAACGGGCAGGTGGGCACGCCAGGCAGTGCCTCGCTCAGCATGATCGACATCGAAGGCTGGCGCATGCTGCCGCTGGCCTGCCCGTCGCGCTAACTCAGGCGATGGCAGTATGTGTGAGCGGCGTTGCCGGATCGACCAGCGCCGAGAGTTGCGCGGCGATGATGCCCGCCACGGCCTGCAGATCCTGCTGATGCTCGAGGCCGCTCGCACACTCCACCGCCAGCACGCCCGTGCATCCAACCGAGCTCAGAAGCGGAATGACGATGGCACTGGTGGCCGAACCGTGTCCGTCAACCACCTGTGTCACTGACGTGCGCAGGGCCGCGCCAATCGCGTTGTCGGCTTCGCGCCGCACCAGCGGCAGGCGTGCCAGGACCTGCCGGGAATAGCCATGGCCCAGGGACGCTCGCACACCGCCATATTCCGCGTCCCAGATCCACAAGAGCATGCCGATCGCGTTCAGGCTCCGCGCCGCCTCAGACATCAGCTGCTCGACATCGGCCGCCCTGTCCGCCTGCGCCAGTCGGCTGCAGAGGTGAGCGATGGCCGAGAGGTCGAACGCAGGCGGTGACGCGGGCGGTGACGCGGGAGCGCCGGGCGCCATCTCTTCGTCGAGCGCTGCGACATCAAGCGACGCAGGGATGGCCACCTCGGGCAAAGGGAGCTGACCGGGCGAGGGGGCAGGGCTCTGCGGCGCTGACTTCTGCTCAGACGTCCACAGCGACTCGAGGAGATAGCGCAGCCTGGTCCGCGGGCGGCGTTTAGCGGTGTCTGCCTCAATCCGGGCAAGCGCGTCTGCCCCTGGTTCGACCGGATCGGGATGGAGCGCGAGGAATTCCCGAAGCGTCTCTTCAGGATCGAGGCCAATCGCCGCGGCATAGGTCCGCAGATACGACCGGCGAAAGATGCCCTCTGGCCATGCGGACAAGTCGCTGCGCTCGAGTGCTTCAAGCAGTGGCAGTCTGATCTTCGTCTGGTCGGCAATGGCCGCCAGTGTGACCTGCCGGCGTTCCCGCTGTGCGCGGAGCCGCGCGCCGATACTCTCGTCCATCGTCTCTGAGCAGTGTATCGCGTCGTGTCCGAGCACGTCGGGCGAAAGCCCGGTCGACGCCCTACCGCCGGTCAGCCTGTGTCCGCTCCCCTGCGACCGTCATCCGCTCACCGAAGTGCCGATCGACGGTGAGCCACGAGATGCCGGCCCGATCGGCGAGCGCGAGCATCTCGGCAGGGGTGAGCGCGCGGCGGACGGATAAGGGACCGTCGTGATGCAGGATGGGATGAAACGGCCAGGTGAGTAGCCACGTCAGCAGCCAGGCCTGGCGCGAGCGCACCAGGTCGTTCACCACCAGGCCGCGGCGCGCAATGCGGTCGGAGATGCGCAGCACGTCCACCACTTCGTCATCGTTGAGGTGATGGAAGAACAAGGCGCTGGTGACGTAGTCGAACGCCTGATCGCGGCAGAAGGGCTGGCGGATGTCGGCACACAGCAGCCGAAGACGATCGTCGTGGGGTCCGCCTCGCCTGGCGTAGTCCAGCGCGGATCGGGAAATATCCAGCGCGGTGACGCGTACATCGAAGCCACGCGCACGTCCCCAGGCAATGATCGCGCGCGGAATGTCGGCCGCGCCAGACGCGATGTCGAGCACCTCGATCCGCTCGCCCGGCTTCCAGCGCGCGCTGAACACCTCGAACCGCGCAATGGTCGCCGCGGCCCCGCCGAACCGGCGATTCACCATCGCGAGAAACGCGTACACCGTGTCGACCACCGCCTGCTCGGGCTCGTGGTCGTCAAGAATCTCGTGCTGGTAGATACGATGCGCGAAGCGATCAGCAGGCACGCGGCTCCCAGCCTTCACAACACCGCCCGCAGCAGCGTTGCGGCATTCAGCGGCCGACGCGCAATGGCCACGTCGAGCAGCGTCGGCACGAGCGCTGGTCGGCCAAGCAGCGTGCGTGCGGCCCGGCCATCGACGCGGGCCATCCGCAGCAGGAGTCTGCCGAGGCGCTCGGACGTCCTACCCATCTCGAGGCGTGCACTTTGGTAGGTGGCCAGGTTGCCGCTGACGATCGCATCAGCCGCTGGCCCAACCGACGCGAACGCCATGGCCATTCCGTCCCCCGTGATCGGATCGGGCGCACCTGCCGCATCGCCAATCAACAGCAGATCGCCATCGACCACTCTGGGCACGTGCAAGCCCAGTGGCGCCGCGGCCAGCAGCGGCGTCGTCATCTGGATGTGTGAGGTCCGTGCGCGCAGCTCGGGAATGTCGCGCAGCAGATGAGTGAGGCCGTCACGGTGGAATGTGCGCTGGTAGAGCAGCGCCGCAACCAGGGCCTCTCCCCCACCAGACGGCGCGATGTAGATCTCGCCCAGGGGATGAAAGAACACTTCCACCTGGTCGAGCACGCCTTCGATGCCGGCAATGTGCGTGGAGAGACCCACGCGGCGGAGGCTCGGCCGCACTGCAGGAAGCCGGCGATGAAACTGTGACGCGGTGCCGTCGGCACCAACCACAAACCGCTCGCCGTGTGGCGTGTACGCGCACCCCAGCCGCACGTCCACCCCCGGTGTCGTCGCCACGCGATCAAGCAGCCACGCATGCAGCCGATCGCGTCTCGTCACCAGGCCGGTGCCATTCGGAAAGTCCGCGGCCACCGCCAGTCCGTCGACCACAAAGCGCAGGCCACGCACGCGTGGCGCGTCCGGCAACGCACCCGCGATAGATGCCAGGGCCGCCACGCCGTGCGGCAGCAAGCCCTCGCCACAGGCCTTGAGCCGTGGCGTCTTTGCCTTCTCGTACAGATTCACGCGCACGCCTCGCTGGCCAAGCGCCATGGCCAACGCCGCGCCCGCCGGACCTGCGCCAACAATCGCGACGTCTGCTACCACGCCAGCACCAGCATCTCGGCGCCAAACGCCGGGCCGAGCGCCAGCATCAGGCCCATGTCACCAGGCTTGGGCCGACCACTCGCCATCAGGCTGCTCAGCATGAACAAGACCGCCGCACTCGACAGGTTGCCGTACTCACGCATACACCCACGAGCAAGGTGCAGCGCCTCGTCAGGCAGGTCGAACGACTTGCGGTAGGTGGACATCACCTTCGGCCCACCTGGGTGCAGCACGTGGTGGTCCAGCGCGTTCACCGCGAAGCCGTGGCGTTGGGCAAACGCGCTGACCACTGGGGCGATTCGGTCGCGCACCACTTCAGGAATGTCCCTCGCCAGAATCAGCCGCATGCCGTCGCTCGTGAAGTCCCACCCCATCAGGTGCTTCGAGTCCGGAAACATCCTTGTCTCCGTGCCGACGATGCGGATGCCGGTGGCGTTGGTGGCGTCACCGGAGAGCACGGCGGCGGCCGCGCCGTCGCCAAAGAGCGCCACGCCAATCAGGTCAGTCGGCGTCTTCGCGGCCTTCGAGAACACCAGGCTGCAGATCTCGACCGAGACCACCAGTGCACACTCGCCCGGGCGTGCGGTCAGCACGTCGGCGGCGCGAGACAGCGCGCCGGCACCGGCGGCGCAGCCCAGGCCAAAGAGTGGCGAGCGACGCACCGTGGGCCGCATGCCGAGGCGGTCGGCGATGAGCGCGTCCAGGCTCGGTGTCGCCAGGCCGGTGGTGGACACAAAGTAGATGTGATCGATCTGGTTGGCGGTGAGGCCCGCCTGTGCCAGGCTCGCGCGCGCCGCTTGCTCACCGAGTTCAAGCGCGCGCTCCTGGTATTCGCGATTGCGTTCGCCCCAACTACGCTCCTGCAGGTACCACTCGGGCTGATGGATCAGATGGCGCGCGTCAACGCCCGATCGAGCAAACACCGGCATGAGGCGCTCGACGTCTGGCACGCCCACGCAGAGTCGCGAGAACTCGCGACAGATGGTGGCTTGATCAATGCGATTGGGCGGCGCGGCGGTAGCCACCGAGAGGATGGAAGGCACGGGTCATTCTGACTCATTCGCCCCCGGCGGACGCGCGCGAGCGCAATCTACTGCCGCAGCCACCGCTGCGATCGGCCAAACAGGGAGAAACCGATGAAACCCCGCACATTCAGCGTCCGGCCATCATCTGCCAGTTGGAACTTGCAGCGATAGACCGAACCCGTTTCCGGATCGAGGATGTCGCCGCCGCGATACTCGTCGTCTTGCCGCGACATCCCGCGCATGAACACCAGCCCGAGCACTGGCTGATCCCTCCGCTCATCCCGGCACTTGTTACAGATACGCGCCTCGTCTCCGGGCGTCAGCACGTGCTCGATTCTGGCGAAGAACTTCTGGTCCTGCTCGTAGATCCGGACCAGCGCGCGGTCCTTCCCCGTCTTGTCGTCGATGGTCTTCCAGACGCCCACGGGCGACCGCAGTTGGTCAGCAGTCGCGTCTGCGGCGGCGACACGTCCGCCCAGCACCATCGCGGCAAGCGCGAAGGCCGCCACATGAAGACGCATGCACGTCGTCATAGGACAGCAGTCTACTGCTGCGCGTAGCGCCTGGCGGCGGCAAGATCTCTGCGCATTTCCTCAGCCGTGCGACGCGGCCCGTAGCCAGGCGTGTCGCGCTGGATCCGCCACCCTTCGCTGAGCGGCCCGGCATCCACCACATCGAAGCCGAAGTCGTTGATGAGACGAGTGACGGTGGCCTTGGCAGCCTCGTCATTGCCGGCAACCACCAGGGCGCGGCGCGTTGCTGAGCCCTGAGGCTCGGCGTCGGTGGTCAGCGCGGCCGCGGCGATGTGGTTGAACGCCTTCACGACCTTGGATGTGGGCAGGTGCGCCTGCAACAGCTCGGCGGTCGTGGTCGACTCGTTGTCGAGTTCAGGAATGCGGCCGTCGCGCTCCGGGTAGTAGTTGTTGGTGTCGATGACGATCTTCCCGGCCAGCGGCGCCACGGGCACTTGCCGGTAGTTCTTCAGTGGCACCGTCACGACCACGATGTCGCCCGCCTGTGCCGCTTCGTCGACGGTTGCCGCACGTGCCAGAGGGCCGAGTTCCTCAATCAGCGCGGCGAGCGTCTCCGGTCCGCGCGAGTTGCTGACGACCACGCGATCGCCGTGCGCCGCTGCCAGCCGCGCGAGTTGCGCGCCAATGTTCCCTGCCCCAATCAGTCCGATCGTTGCCATGTCGATGTGCTCCTGTGTGTGGGTCTCCCCACTCAGACGGCGCGGGCCGAGGCCAGGGTTCAGGCCCCCCGGGCCAGCGCATGCGGCTGGCGGGACGCCGCTCAGCGCCCAGCGACCAGCGCCCAGAGGAAGAGCAGCATGCCTGCCCCAACCAGCGGGCACGCGACGAGCGCGAAACTGACAAACGCCAGCGGATGCACCCACGCTGATACGCCGATCTCCACAAGAAGCCCCGCGGACACGAGGGCGCCGGCCAACCTGAGGCGGCCTTCGATCGAATGAGCACTCATGGCAAGGTCGCTCCCTTCCAGAAGGTTTCGTCAGGCAGCGAGGCCACGTCATGCACGGTGTCATGGCACCGGCTCGAGGTGCAGGAGATGGCGTTGCTCTTGATCTCTGACATCGACTGCGCACTCCGGTTGTGCGCGGTTTGCTCTTCGAACTTCCGTGCCCCTTGGTGGCAGTGCAGGCACTCCCGATTGTTGTAGGGCTCGTAGAGCGTGATCTTGTCCGCCGCGGGCACCGTACCCAGATAGTGGACGTAGAGATGCCTCAGGCCGCGGAGCTTGGAGTGGACACCGCCAAACATGGTGTAGTCGGTGTGGCAGGTGTAGCACGCACGGTCGCGCGGCACGCGGTTGTTCTGAAAGTGGGCCGCCGGCAAGTAGCCGGCATCGTCGAGCAACAGGCTCCGCCCAAAGTCATTCATGGCGTGGCACGAGAGGCAGAACGTCGTGCTCTGGGCATGGTCCATCTGCGTCTGATAGCCGGCAACGAGTGACACCGCCGGCAGCAGGCAGAGCGCGCCAAAGGCCAGAATCTTCCCACCACGCGCCCGGGTGATGTCGGTCCGGACGGCGACGACCAAGGCCAGCGCCGCGGCCACGCCGGCAAAGACCATCAGGAGCCGGACGTCTGGACCGCTCATTTCTTGGCGAGGCCGCGGTAATACTCGACGACCTGCTTGATCTGATCCGCGGAGAAGTCTTTAGCGAATCCGTCCATGTCCGGGGCCTTCCCCTTCGTGACGACCTCGATCATCTGCTCAGCGGTGAACTTGAGGCTGGTCTGACGCACGTCCGCCATCTTGAGCTTCCTGCCTTTGGCGGTCTTCCCCGCCCCGTCGGCGCCGTGGCAGACCGAACACTTGTCGAGGTACATCTCGCCGGCGGTCTTGCCCTGCGCGCTCGGCACCCCCGCCATCAGTGTCAGCACCATCACCGCTCCGCCGAGGACAGCCGCGGCGCCCCACCCAGTCCGCACATCGCATCTCATATCGATACCTCGTCAGAATGTGTGCGAGAACCTCAACGTGAGGAGGTTCGCGCGGAAGTTGTTCAATGCCAGTATTTCCTGGGTGAGCGTCGTGCGCTGAAGATCGACCGAGATGCGCCCGGCGCGGGCGACATCGACCCAGACCGAACCGGTGCCGTAGAAGAGCGACTGCGGTCCGTAGAGCGCAGGCTCTCCGAAGATCGTATCGAGCCCGGTCGTGCGGTCGAAATTGCCCGTCGCGGTAATGCCGAAGTGCTTCACTGGTTGCAGCACCACGCCCGCCTGCCAGACTCTGTCGATTTCCCGGTCGCTCATCGGGAGATTGGTGATTGGCAGCGTGCCACGAATGAATGTCCCGTTCCCGGTCGCCAACAGACTCTGATAATCGAATCCGCCGGTGATGGAAACGCGCTCAGAGACGGCATAGGCCAATGTCAGCGCGCCACTTCTCGAGTGGCTCAGAAACGCGGCGTCATTCTGCTCGGCGTCCACGCGGCTGGCGCTGGCCTCCACCGAAAACCCGGCCAGCGGTTCGACGTGCAGAACGACTCGACCCACCGATCGTTCGATGGGCGACATCCGCGTGTAGGGTGAATCGCTGTAGGTGGTCTGATAGCTGCCACGGGTACTGAAGCGACCGTTCGGGCGATATCCGACAGAAAACTCCGGCCATACGGTCCGCTCGCGATTGGTCGCCCCAGGCTCGACGACACCGTCCTCACTGAAGACGACATTGCGCTGGGACAGCCGAACGCCCGGTCTGATTGTCAACGCCGGCACCGGCGACCAGGTCGCCGTCAGCTCCAGCGAATGCAGCACGTTCCGCCAATCGGTCGTGACCTCTTCACTGACGCCGGTGGGCCCGTTGGTCGCCGTTGGGTAGAGCGACACCACGCTGCCAAACGCGCCCTCGGACGTGATCGCCGTGTGCGAATAGCGGTAGCGCGCGTCAAACGCCCACCGGTTCAGCGGACGCCAGGTCACGCCCTGATCCACCACGTAGTTGGGCGTCTTCACCTCGCCCTGTGCGTTGACGACGACGTTATAGGGCGAGAAGGCGGTACCAGCGGTCGTCGTCCGCGCCGTCCCTGCGTAGGTGGCGTCGAGCGCGAATGGGCCGTGGTAGCGGTAGAGCATGAAATCGCTGCGCCACTCCAGAGCAGGAATGGGGCGGACCACCAACGACAGTTCGCTCAGGGGAGCGCTAATGCGGCGGGTCTGCGTCCAATTCAAGTCGGTCAGCCGCTCGCTGTTGGTGGCGGCGTCCACGACATTAATGCTGCGCTCCGACGCCGAAAGGGGCGCCAGGCGCTGGTCGTCCTTGAACACCTGGTACCCAGCCCGGTAGGCCAGGGTCCAGCGATCGCGGCTGTAGGACAAGCCGGCTGTGGCCCGATCCGACGTATTGCTGGTCGGCCCGGCGACCTCGAAGGCGTTGGCCCTGGCAAAGGACGCCCACACCGCAGAGGCACCCACATAGTCCAACGATCGTGTGGTCTGCAGGTCGCCGCTATTGGCCACACGGTCGTAGTCAAACAGCAGGTGGAACCGGTTCGACACCATGTAGGTCCAGGCCGCATTGCCGATCTGGCGCGCCGTCGTCCACGAGTGCCGGTCCGTCACGGCTCTGGTATCGAAGCCGTTGAGCGAGGCGGGCGTCGCCGGAGAGCGGTCGAAAAACCGGCTGCGACGCCAGTTGATTTTGAGGTTGTAGCGTCGCGCCTTGGACAGACTCACCTGGAGGGTCGGGAACGGGTCGCCGCCCAGACCGGATGCGGTCACGAAGAAGGTGTCCGCCACCCGCCCCGGCTTCATCTGGCCGTGCATATCAACCCCGAGCAGGCGAAAGCCGTCGTCGACGTCGAAGTACTGCCTGAAGGCATCACTGGAGCCGCTGACATCGACGACCCGGTAGCCGACATCGACCGACGCATGCACGCCGGTCGAGGCGCCAGCCTTTTCCGCATCCTGGGACACCGCGTCCTGCGCGCAGAGCGGCGTCGCCGCAACCAGTAGGCCGATCACCACTCTCCACATCGTTCGCGCGTTCACCACTGATCTCCTACTGCAGGAACACGTTGCTGGAGTTCGACCCATGAATCGCGACATGGCACCGCGTGCAATCGCCGCGGGCCTGAAAACTCAACCGGCCGTGCGGCACGCTCGGCTGTTGGGAGAGCGCGTCGCCATGGCACTGCAGGCAGAGGAAGCGCGCTTCCCGTCGTTGCAGCATGAAGCGCGACGCCGCCCCATGCGGCGTGTGACAGACCGCACACCCTTCAACCTGGACCGCGGCATGCTCGAAGACGAACGGGCCGCGCTTGTCGGTATGACAATTCACACACGTGTCCCATCCGGGCGCCGTCAGCGATACCTGATTCGCGGTACCGTGCGCCCCATGACAGTCCGTGCACTTCATCGACCCCTCAGGCACGCGGTGGTGAAACGGCTGGGCGAACTGCGTCCGCACCTGCTGATGGCACGAGTAGCACAAGGCGGGTTGCGACTCTCTCAAGAGGCTCTCGCGAAGCCACCGCTGCTCGGCCGGTAGCCGAGGCACCTGGGAGAACTGCGCTTGCGCCTGGGGCGGCCGAGTGGGCGATGAAGGGTCAGCCGCCTCGACCAAATGGGTCGCGTGGCAGGTCTGGCAGGACACACCGGTCGCGGCGTGCTTCGAGTGATTGAACTTCTGTAGTTGCGCCGTGCTGGTGTGACAGGTCAGACAACGCGCCGAGTTCTCCGACGTGGTCCCCTTGAACGCAAAGATCAGCCGGTTTGCGGCCGCGCTCTTCACATCGTCGCCATGGGCGGCTTCCTGCGCATCGGCGTGCGCCTTGCCGGCGCCGTGACAGCTCTCGCAGTTCATCTGCCGCGCGCCGTCCGCGCTCCTGACCTGTGCGTGACCGGTCTTGTGAAACTCCGTCACTTCAGACTTGTGACACGCGCGGCAACGGTCCTCGCCGGCAAACCCCGCGTCCGGTGACTGCGGAGGCAGGGTTACCGTGACCGCCCCCGGCCGACTCGGCCCCGGCCGGCGTTGGGCACTGACCGACATGGCGCCGGCCGCAACCAGCAATGCCGCCAGCAGGCACACGGCCAACGTGAACATCGATCGATTCCAGATGGCCATCACACCCGCGATTCTCCTGTCCGACTATAGGACGTCACCATGACAACGATGTGAAAGATTGGGATCAAGGATTTTTTTGGGATTCCGCAGCAAGTACGGAGGAGGGGGGATTGGCGAAGGTCTCGTCGGCGCGCACGCTCCCTAATTGCGTCTTACCAGGATATATCGAGCGCCACCTAGCTTCGTGTGCAAAAAAGCACAGCAACGGGGGCGCATGGCGGGCCGAACGGCCTCGACGGCCGTCCGGCACCCGACATTTGCGCGCTGCTTACTTGCTGAAGTTGGCGAGCACAGACTGATTGGCGGTCATCGAAATCGTGCAAGTGCTGTTAGCACCTGCGGTTGAACACGCGCCGCCCCAGTTCACGAAGGCCTTGCCAACAGGAGGCGCTGCCGTGAGTGTCACAACCTTGCCTGCCGCATACTTTGCCGAGCAGTCCTTGCCGCAGCTGATGGCCTTGTCGCCGCTTGGCGTTGCCGTCACCGTACCGGCGTTGCTCTTCCCCACCTGCAGCGTGAACGACGACGTGCTGCCGCCGCCGCCACCGCCGCCGCCAACACCACCGCCACCACCACCACCGCCGGTGGTCGGCAACGTGGTGAACGTGGCGCTCACGCTGGCGGCACCATTCACCGTGACCGCACAGGTCGGGAGCGCGTTATTGCAGGCACCATTCCAGCCGGTGAAGCCAGTGCCGCTGCCGGCCTTCGCAGTGAGCGTCACCACTGTGCCCGCGTTGTAGGGCTGCACGCACTTGCTGCCGCAGGCAATCAACTTGTCCGACGATTCCACAGTGCCCTTGCCTGCTGTGGTCACGCTCAGCGAGTCGGCCTGCACATTGGCCGCCGACATCTGCACGCTGATCAGTTCGCCGATCTCGTCGGCCGCCGGCGCGTTGCACAGCAGATCCGCGCAGAGCGCCTCGTTGGTCAACGGGTCGTACTGGCCGGTGAACTGCCAGGTTTCAATGCGGCGCACCACGGCGCGTGTGGTCGGCGCAATGGATCCCTGATTGCGGTGACGACGACGGTTACCGTTGCCACCGGCCGGGGGCTCGTCCTGCATGATCGAATAGTCGGACTCGAGCTGCGCCAGTACGTCGGCGGGCACCACGGCCGGATTGTCAGCCACCAGTTCGTCCAGTAGCACGGGACGCTGCAGCTCGGTCTTGAAGACGCGAATCCACTGCGCGTTGCCAAAGAGCCCCTGCACTTCTGCCGGCTCAGGAGCGTCCACTTCGACCACCAGCTCCGGCGGGTTGTTTGCCGCGGCAGGCGCTTGGACGTAGTAGGTGGGCATCGGCACCGCGGTCGGCGGGTCGACCAGCACGAGCACGGCCGGATCGGTGTCGCTCTCACACAGCCAGCGCGAGCTCACCTTGGTCGGGTTGGTGATCGAGTAGCTGCCGAAGTGCTCGCAGCCACCGTTCTCGTAGGTGGCCTGCACCCACTGGTAGCACTGGCCCGAGAACCATGGCACCGTGTGCGGCAGGGTCCGCGTGGCCCACTGGCCGGATGCGGCATTGTAGGTGGTCTGATAGCGCACGGCCACGCCGGTCGGCGTGGCGGTAATGGTCGGCATGCCGTAGCGGTTGCTGCTGAAGGCGCCAGGGACATCGCTGACCTGTACGCCGTCGATGTCGATCTCGAAGCCGTGGCACACCTTGCCGGTATCGTTGGCAATGTCGAAGTTTCCGAGCGAACCGTAGATGATGGCCGACTGCGCTCGTGCGGCGGTCGGCGTGGCCAGCGCCGCGAGCGCGACCACGACGATCGTGCGCCACGCCCTCGTGACACCACGGCTTACAACCTCTGTGACGTTTCCCCGCTTCATGCTCGTGTCCTCTCGGTTTGTGGAGGACGCCGCCAGTTCGGAGTAAAGGTCCGAGCCCCGCGTCGTCTCCAGCTTCAGTCGCGTAATGAGATCTGAAGCTTGACGTCTGGGCAGGGCTCGCTTGTCAGCGAGATGTCAACAGGCTGTCAAACCGCGCGGCCGCTGCTCGACGAACTCGAACTGCTGGAGGAACTCGACGAACTCGAGCTGCTCGACGAACTCGAACTGCTAGAAGAACTCGACGAACTCGAGCTGCTCGACGAGGAACTTGACGATCCCGATCCGGAGCTGGAGGAACTCGACCCGGACGAACTGGATGAACTCGACGACGCCGACGACGAACTGGAGCTGCTGCCTGACGACGAAGACGAGGACGAACTCGGGAGACCGCTGCTCGACGACGACGCACCCGTCGAGGAGCTCTGGGACGAACTACTCGAACTCAGCCCTTCGGCAAAAATCGAACTCGAACTCGTGGTGGGCTCAGTAATGCCGGCACACCCGGTCACCAGCGCCGCGGCCGGTGCGCTGACGAGCAACAGCAGGAAACTCCGCCGCTCGGACAACACGCGTTGTTCGGACGACCCGTGGCCGGTGTCCTTTGGTCGATGCTTGTCGGTCATTGCAATGCCCCTCCGCGAAAATACAATTCGATGCGCTCAATCACGTGGTCGGCGCTGATGAGATCCATGCAGCGCGGCAACGTACCCACCACATCGACGCACAGCGCCTCCGGCCGATCGTTCACGTCCCCATCGCCGAGCGGCACGGTCCTCGACTTCCAGCAACCGCCGTTGTCGCAGCAGCGAAGCGCCCCCACCGTGTGCAGGAACTGGTGGTGCGGATACGCCGTGAAGTGCGGGGGCTCCCTCCCGCCGGCCACCACGACGCAGGGCCGATTGCGGGGCATGCGCTCCTTCACTTCGACCGCCGCGGCCAGGTGCATGAGCAGGCTGACCCCGGAGATGGCGCCTTGCGCGTGGTACATCAGGCGCACCAGTTGCCGGAGCGTCGTCTGGCCGCGAAGGTCGACCACGCCATCGACGGGCGGGTGGTGATGATGGTCCTCGCCAACCTGCACGAACTGAATGCGCCCGCGGAAGTGATCGACCACCTGCTGGTAGCGGTGCACGTCCCACCACTTCGCTGTGTAGTCGAACTTCCCGCCCGAGGAGAAGAGCCAGAACGGCTGCGCCCGACCGCGCTCGGACTCGACTTCGAGAAACCAGTCCTTCTCGCCCTGCGAGATGTGCAGGTCGCCCTTGAAGTCTGTGACCCGAACCCGCAGGCCGAGCTGCTCGTTCAGGTACTCCACAAACCCGTCGAGAAAATGTCGGGGCTCCTGATTGCTCCGATGAATCAACGGGTAGTGACAGTCCAGCGTCTCGACGTCTGGCGCATGCTCGTCGAGCGGGGTCAGATAGGGATTGTGGTGCCAGAGATCGGGACACGACGTCCTGACATCAGTAAGAAATTCCCCCGGATGACACCGATGCAGGTCGCGGACGGCCGCGGTCAGCATCACGATGTCACCCGGGGATTGGAAATTCCGCAGAATCAGCTTGCGCACTGGCTCCCTGACACTCTTGATTTAGAGTGCCAGAAGCTGAGCCGGCAGTTGTCAAGAACTTGTCAACGCCTGCCGTGCCTGCCGTGCCTGCCGTCCTCGTCCTCGTCCTCGTCCTCGTCCTCGTCGTCATCGTCATCGTCGTCGTCGTCGTCGTCGTCATCGTCGGAGTCGTCATCGTCGTCGGAGTCGTCGTCGACATCCGTGCCGTTGTCGTCGCTGGGAATGGGGGTGGGGACCGTGCCTGGGTCTGACACGACGGGCGGCGTCACCGGTGGCACCTGCAGTTCAACCTCTCGAGCCAAGGCGGTGGCCCCCGTGACGGTGGCGTGCACCTTCACGACGTCGCCGACCTTCAAGACCGCGAAGCTGATGGTCACCGGGCCTCGGGTGATTTCCGCCGTGTCCGGCACCTGAATCACCTGCGTGCCAATGGTGATTGTCTTCAACACCGGGTTCACCGCGACGACCGTGCCGGTGAATTCGACCTCGGCCGGCAGCGGCGCCGCGTTGGCGACGAGGCCGACGCTAACCGACGCATTCTGGTCCGTATTGGTGGCCGACGGACCGAGCACCGCATTCGAACCGGTGCATCCGACCGCGGCAAGACTTGCAGAGACGACGAACACTGAAAAGACACTACGCATGGCAGACCTCCATCCGGGGTTGACGAATCACTGGATGCAGGATGCCGCGCCCGCCGAGGCCGGGTGTCAGGAAGATGTCAACACGCTGTCAAGACTGCGGACGAGCTATGGGTAGAGCGGCGATTTCGGCGGCGGCGCGTAGTCGTGGCCGAACTTGTCTTTGTGCTCAGCGGGCATCCGCCCCGAGTCCACGAGCCGAATGGTGCCAAGCGATGCAGATGCCTGCGAGACCGTGATCGTCTTGGGAAACTCGGTCGGGCTTTCTGGCGTGTAGCGCTCGTGCCAGATCGACACCAAGTAGCGTCCCGGCGGCACGTTGGGGACCGACACCTCGCCGCTCGCGTTCGACGTGCCGTAGTGGGGCGAATCGACCACGAGAATCACCGCACTCATGTCCGGATGAATATTGCAAAACACGTAGCACGGACCGGGTGAATTGAGGGTCACCCCGCGCGAGGTCCCCGCCTCATAGAGTCTCAAGTCGAAGCGCTTGCCATCAAAGAGCGAGAAGACGTTGTGGAAGAACGGGTCGAGATTGGGAAACTCCACAAACGCCCCAACCGGCACCACCAGGATGTGCGGGTCGAACCGTTTGTGGTGCTGCACGATCTTGAAGCGGCCTCCCGCACCCACGGCTGGCGCGCGGCCGGCCGGTGGCGCCCCTACTGGCTTCAGCCAGACCGCCACGGCGCTGGCGTCAAGTGGCGTGGTCCCCTTGCGTGCCAGCGCCACCACGCCGGTGACCGTGACGAGGGAGTTCTGCAGCGCGGCGCTGGAGCCTCCCTGCACGACGACCCAGAGGACAGCCGCGATGGCCAGCGCGCGGGCGAGGGGGCGGCTAGAAGGCAACGCCGCCGCTCACGGTGACGTGGTCGGCCAGCCAGGCCCGGCCATCAATTCTGGTGGACCAGAGTCGCCGATACTCCACGGAAAAGAAGATGTTCGACCTGGCCTGGTAGATCGTGTTGATGAAGGCGCTCGAGTTGCTCGGCGCAAACGGCGACTCGTCGGTGGGCGGTTCAAGAGTGGCCGTGGTCGGCCGAGGCCGAGAGCGGTCGAGGCCGAACACGCCGTTGAACTCGAGGCGAGGGGTGGTCTTCAGCTTCACCTGCGTCCACCCTCCCGTACTACGCAAAGGATGCACGATCGAGCCCGGGTCCGTGGCTGGTCCTTCAAAGAGCACACTGGAATTGGCGCCGCCGCCGAGGCCGCCGATGGCGCGCCCGCGATAGAACTCACCACTCACGAGCACGCGGTCTGATAGTGGCCAATCCCAGTCCGCGGTGAACGCGGCCGCATGCACGTTGCGCTCGTACTTCCAGTTCTGGCGGGCGTAGTAGACGCCTGCGCCCGCGGAGAACACGCGGTCTTCCCGCGTGCGACGCCAGCCGACGCGGCCGGCAAAGGCCGGCAGCCGGCTCCGCTCGCCCGCCGTGGCCAGGCGGCTGTACTCGCCAGCCGGTAACTCACCCGTCAAGGAATCCAGCACACCACCGCGCAGGCTGACCTCTGTGGACCCGGGTCGTTCGATTCGACGCTCGACCGACACCTGCGGCGTCCACGCCCAGACGTTGCCGGATTGCGACAGCGCGGGGTACGCCGTGGAGGCCAGCGAGGTTGGGGACAGCGGCGAAAAGAATACGGCCTCCTGCCCGGCCCGGATCGAATAGCGCTTCCCTTCCGCCGCCATTGACAACGTGCGCAGCCGCACACTGGCCGCGCTTAGCCCGTCGTTGGCGGCAGGGAACCCGCCGAAGAAGTCCATCGTGAAATCAGCCGACGTTTTCGCACCACCAAGCGGCGGGCCGAACACGGCGACACCGAGGTACGACTGGCGCACCGCCGCCGAAATATTGCCGCCCGAGTCGCCAGGCACGGCCTCAATGGCCAGACTCGGCAGGTCGATGTTGTCGACCGTGCCACGCGCGCTGACCAGTTGCATGAGCGCCATGCCAAACACACGCACGCGGTACTTCGACCCGCTCTCGACCTTGGCCTGTTCGAGTGTGCTGACCTGCGCGGTCAGCAGATCGCGCTCTTCTGTCAGGCTGTCGCGCAAGGCCTGCAGCGCCTGCTGCACGGCGGCGGTTTGCTGGCGTGAGTCGTCCAGCTGCGACTCGAGCGCTTGAATCGCCAGCTGCAGGCGCCGGATCTCGGCGGCCAGTGCGTCGAGGGTCGGTGTGGACTGCGACCCCGACGGCGTGGCGGGGGCCCCAGGGGTCTGTGCGCCGAGCGTCGATGCGCCCAACAGCCAGAGCACCGCTGCGACAGCCGGCAGGTGTGTGTAGAATCGCGACGCGGACATCGAACCGCTAATATATCCCCTCGCAAAAGTACATGGAGAAGATCCTCATCATCGAAGACGACCGCGCCACCCGGAAAGCGCTGCAGGAGCTGTTCGAACCTGAGGGCTACACGGTGGAGGTCACGCAGAACGGCACCGAGGGCCTGGCGGCTTTCCGCGCGTCCCGTCCGAACTTCGTCATTCTCGATCTGCGCATGCCCCAGCTCGGCGGACAGGATGTCTGCCGGCAGATTCGCAAAGAGTCCGAGGAAGTGCCGATCATCATTCTCACCGGCTCGCCTGATGAAGTGAGCCGCGTGTTGCTGCTCGAGCTGGGTGCGGACGACTACGTCACCAAGCCGTTCAGCCCGAAGGAACTGCTGGCGCGCGTGAGAGCGGTGCTGCGTCGCACACGGCGCAGCCCGGCAGTTGAGAAGCTCTATTTTGGGGACGTCTCGATCGACTTCAACAGGATGGAAGCCACCCGCCAGGATCGGACCATCGCGCTGACGCCGCAAGAGTTCAAGCTCCTGAAGTACTTCGCTCAGAACCCGCAGCGGGTCGTTTCAAGGGACCAGCTCCTCAGTGATGTGTGGGGGTATGACTCGTATCCCTCAACGCGCACGGTGGACTCGCACATTCTGACGCTCCGACAGAAACTCGAGCGCACTCCGTCAAGTCCGGCGCACTTCATCACGGTGCATAACGCCGGGTACAAGTTCCTGCCGTAGCCACGCACAACCTCTGGTGCTCACGGCCACCCTCCGCACGAAGTTTCTCCTCTCGCTGGTGCTCATCACGGGCCTGCTCACGAGCGGCGTGCTCCTGGTGGTGCGGTACCGCGTGCAGTTGCGCGTGCGTGAACAGCTGACCGAAGCCCTCGACACCTCGGTCGTCACCTTCGAGCGACTGCAGCAGCAGCGCGAGCTGACCCTGGAACGATCGGCGGCGCTGCTGGCGGCGCTGCCTCCACTCAAGGCCGTGATGACGTCGGGAGACCGCGCCACGATCCAGGACGCCAGCACCACATTCTGGCAACTGGCCGGCAGTCAGGTGTTCGTGCTCGCCGACCGGAATGGCCGCCTGTCGGCGTTTCACACCTCGGCGGCGACGTTTCCCAGTGACGCGGCGCAGGCCGCCATCGCGCGGTACATCGCCGGAGGCGAGACGCGCGACTGGTGGTTTGGCGGCGGACATCTCTTTCAAGTCTTCCTGAAGCCGATCTACTTCGGCGACCCTGCCAACAGCCACTGGCTGGGCCTGCTGGCGGTCGGCTACGAGGTGGATGCGAGCGTCACCGCCGACGTCAGTCGCGTGGCCGCCGGCGAAGTCGGCTTTGCCTACGATGGCCAACTCGTGGTCAGCACCGTGGCCGCGCCGCTGCGTCCGGCGCTCGGCACCCTCGTCGCACGCGCACCGGGCAGCAATGGCGCGCCGGAAGAGGTGTCCCTCGGGGGCGACCGGTTTCTGGCGGCCTCTGTACGGCTGGCATCAGCACGATCGACGCCGGTGACGCTGACCGTCCTCAAGTCGTTCGCCGAGTCCACGGCCTTTCTGCAGAACCTGAACCAGTGGATCGTGGGCGTGGGCGTGGCTGGCGTGCTCGCCGGAAGCCTGCTGGTGTTCCTCGTCTCCACCACCTTCACGCGTCCACTCGGGCGCCTGGTGTCGGGCGTCCAGGCCCTCGAGCAGGGCGACTTCGACTACCCGCTCGACCTGCGGGGCGGCGACGAAGTCGCCGCACTCACAGCCGCCTTTGCGCGCATGCGAGCCCGGATCCAGGACACGCAGCGCCGCCTGGTCGAGACCGAGCGCATGGCGACGGTCGGACGCATGGCCAACACCATCTCCCACGACCTTCGGCATCCGCTCACCGCGATTCAGGCCTACGCCGAATTCCTGGCCGAACGCGACCTCACCGATGTACAGCGGAAGGACTTCTTCCAGGAGATCCGCATCGCCATCAATCGCATGACCGACGAGATCAATTCACTCCTCGGATTCTCACATCAACGTGAGGCGCTGCAGCGCGTGCGCGGCCGGCTTGACGAGGTCATTGAGCGAGCGGTGAAGACGGTGAAGGCGCTGCCGGAATTCGAAGCGATCGCCATCGCGGTGACGGCCGACTCGCCATGCGAGATCTCATTCGACCCCGGCAAGATCGAGCGCGTGCTGCTCAATCTGCTGTTCAACGCGGCAGAAGCCGTGTCGCCCAAGCACGGCCGCATCGACGTCAGCGTCCGCACCACCAGCGCCGGCGCGGAGATTCGAGTGAGCGACAACGGCCCTGGTATCCCGCCGGCCATTCTCGACGACCTGTTCAAACCATTTGTGAGCTACGGCAAGGCCAAAGGCACAGGCCTCGGACTTGCGGTGGTGCAGAACGTGATGCAGCAGCATGGGGGCGCGGCGCTGGTTGAACGCACGGGCCCTGAAGGGACCACGTTCCTGCTGCGCTTTGCCGCAGAGTCCCAGGGCTAGTCGCGGCGGGCACTACTTCGCGCGGGTGAGCGCGCGGATTTGGGAGACGGCGTTCTCGACCTGCATCTCGAAGAACATCCGACCGAGCTCCGCCGTGGGTGGCGGATCATTCTGCAGGACCTTGTCCTTGCGCACGTACGCGTCGGCGCCAAGGAACATCAACACGGAGGTATCCTGCACGCCCGCATGGGTGGTCGGTGGCAGGCCCCGCATCTTGAGCCACGCATTCACATCGTCCTCGGTCTTCTGATAGACGTCGCCGCAGAAATAGACGCGATGCCCCGTCGGGGCGTACTTGCGATCGAGCCGCAACGCCAGCGCCTCGAGATCCCGCTGCCCCCCGCCGTGATCGCCCATCAGGATGATGGTGGTGAAGCCGTTCACCACCATGCTGTCGACCACCGCCTCGTTCACCGCCGAGAACACGGGACCAAACAGCTGGACGCTGCCCGGCGTCTTGAGGTTCAGGTGTGAGCCGGCCGGGGAGAACGGCAGCACCGGCGCCACCAGCGCGTTGCCGAGCGTC
>JBEBGG010000343.1:0-1698 GCA_040081555.1 Vicinamibacterales bacterium | reverse complement strand
TGCCAATGCCGCTTGCCCTTCGTCGTGGTCTTGTACCCCATCAGCCCGCGTCGAGACGTTTTCCCTGCGACGCCGACGAACTTGACGTCAGGGTCCGGCAGCTTGTTCACGTCGAAGTAGAACGCGATCCGCCCGCCCGACATGTCGTAGGCTTCCAGCCGCTTCGCGACGCCCATCTTCCAGGATTCGTTGACAAAGTACGTGACTACGTCGCGGTTCTCTCGCTGAATCTTCCAGTCCTCGTCCGACAAGAACTGCTGCGTCGGCACTCCGACTGTCGACTGGATGCGCAGCGTGCCAAGGCACGGCTCCACATCAGCGGCCGGCGCGAATGTGAGGATTCCGTTGCGGAATTTGGTCGGGAACGGAAACGTCGGCTCCTCCCCATCCATGAGGCCGATCACCGCATGGGTGTAGACCGTTGGAGGCAGCTGCACCGGGAACCAGTTCGAGAGATGAACTTCCTGAGCGGAGGTCGTCCCTTCCTCTACGTTGAATGCGTTCTCCCACCACTGGCGTACGGCGTCCGGGCCACACGACGGGTTCTTCGGTACTTCGTCCTTCTCCAGCTTGGCGACCAGCTGCTTCAGACCAGGCGCCCAGCCGCGCGAAAAATCGATCGCGTTCAGATTGGAGAGCTGGATGTTGATCTCGTTGAACGCCAGATCGTCGATGTGAAGCGGAATGATGAAGTCCGAGAACGATTCCTTCTTTCGCACATCATGCGCAACCTTCAGCTCGAGAAGAGGCCCTTCATTCTGGTTTGACGAGTGCGACAGCACGTAGAGGACTTTGATGGTCTGCTGGCGAATCGCTCGCTCGATGTCGCGCCAGAAGTCTTCCCCGCCGAGCAGGCGCGTGACGTCGGACCAGGCGCGATAGCCAAGGCTCGCCAGCTTGAGTGTTAACCATTGCGCGAATTCGTTGTCTTCGGGATTCGCGTGGCTCACAAACAGCACGTCTCGTGGAGGCGTAGTCAACACCCACACCCACCGAGATGGTACAGGGCGAAGAAGTGCGCTGGAAGACCAGCGCCGCTCGTCCAAAGCTGAAGCCGTTGCCGCGCTCGTTGACTGTATTGAATCAGCAATGCGGCGTGATGACTCATGACAGGGTGCTAGTGGCCGAGTCGGGCGGCGGGGGCCTCAGGACAGTTGTGGCCTTGCGAAGCGCGATGCAAGGCGCCTGCACGCCGACGTGATCGAGTCCCCGAATCGGCTTGGCGGACTCCAGCCGAGCGATGTCGCTCGGCCGGCTCATCGAGCAGACTCCGATTGGGATGAGGCACGCTCGACCATTGCTCAGTAGTACTCCCTGACGTACCCGTATGCTCGATCGAACAATTCTTGGTCCTGATGGAGCCTGTACTTGAAGAGGGTCTTTCGGAGCGCAAGCTTGACCTCGCGCTCGCCGGCATGAGTGCTCTGCCAGCCATCGAAACGGACAATCCGAACAATCTCGTCGATGTCGTTCACGACGCGTTCGACGATGATTGGGGTCTCCGGATTCCGAGCCTCCTCGAAGAGCTTCGTAAGTGCAGCTTTGCCCTGCGCCTCGCGCTCAATGGGCGGCGCCGCGCGTTCAGCTGAGACGACGTCCCGCGCGAGGTTCAGGAGTTCCTTCAGAAACTCCACGCTCGTCAAGAGTCCTTGCTCGTGTCGTTCCTTCAGGGCCTCAAGCCGCTCGCCGAGGTCCTTG
>JBEBGG010000048.1:0-23973 GCA_040081555.1 Vicinamibacterales bacterium | reverse complement strand
GCGGTGGCGGTGGCGGGGCCGCGACAAACGCCATCATCGAAGGGGGCGTCGGAAGCACGTCGGCCGCCATCAACGGAATGGCGACGATCGCGCCGAGCGCAACCGTGTGCGCCACGATCGACAGTGGAACCGTATACCAGCTCCGACTGCCCACCTTGACGGATGGGTTGACGACATCGCCGAACATGTCACGTGGCACGGATGAATCCCTCCTCGGGGTCGAGCCTGCTGTCCCTGTCGTGACCGCCTGCCCTGGTCGAACGCCGTCAGTTCAAAGGCGGCGATTATAGTCAGTCGAAAAACTGAGAGTCAACGAACTCCCAGAATTAGACACCGGTCTCAGCAAAATGGCCACGTTATTCGTGAGCCGATCCGATCCGCATTCCGTAGAACGAGCGGTGCACGAAGAACGCGGAAACTGCGAAAAACACAGCCGACAGGGTCAGAGTGAGCCCCGTCCCCTGTTCAGCCGAGAGATTCACCGCCAGCGAAACCGCCAGCAGACCAAACAGCGTCGTGAACTTGATCACCGGGTTCAACGCGACCGACGAGGTGTCCTTGAAGGGATCGCCCACCGTGTCGCCGACGACCGTGGCCGCGTGGAGGGGCGTGCCCTTCATCTTCAGTTCAACCTCGACAATCTTCTTCGCATTGTCCCAGGCACCACCAGCGTTGGCCATGAAGATCGCCTGGAACAGGCCAAAGAGCGCGATCGAAATGAGGTAGCCGATGAAGAAGAATGGCTCTAGAAACGCAAACGCCAACGTCGAGAAGAACACCGTCATGAAGATATTGAACATCCCCTTCTGAGCGTATTGGGTGCAGATCTCCACGACCTTCTTGCTGTCCTCGACCGAGGCCTTCGTCGCGCCACTGTCAAGCTTGATGTTCGCCTTGATGAACTCAACCGCCCGATAGGCGCCGGTGCTCACGGCCTGAGTGGCCGCGCCGGTGAACCAGTAAATCACCGCACCGCCCGTGATGAGCCCGAGCAGAAAAGGCGGATGCAGTATAGACAACTTGTCAACGTTGTCCTTCAAGTCATTGGTCAGCGACATGATAATTGAGAAGATCATCGTGGTCGAACCGACCACGGCCGTACCAATGAGCACCGGCTTAGCCGTCGCCTTGAACGTGTTACCAGCGCCGTCGTTTTCCTCGAGCAGGTCCTTGGCACGCTCGAAGTGCGCGTCGAAACCGTACTCGCGCTTCAGGCTCTCCTTGATCCCTGGGAGAGTTTCGATGACCGACAGCTCATAGACCGACTGCGCGTTGTCCGTGACTGGGCCATAAGAGTCGACCGCAATCGTCACCGGGCCCATGCCAAGGAAGCCAAAGGCCACGAGACCAAACGCAAACACCGGCGCGGCCGTCATCAGGGACGCGAGACTGGGTCCCCAGATGGCCACGTAGTACGAAATGCCCATGAGCGCCGCGATGCTCAGCCCCAGCCAGTAGGCACTGAAGTTACCGGCCACAAACCCCGAGAGGATGTTGAGGGAGGCGCCGCCTTCTTTCGACGAGGCGACCACTTCCTTGACGTGCGACGACTCCGTCGAGGTAAACACCTTCACCAGTTCGGGAATGATCGCCCCTGCCAGCGTGCCGCAGGTGATGACCGTCGAAAGCTTCCACCACAGGCTCCCGTCGCCCAGCTCAGGAATGAGCCCGTACGACACGATATAGGTGAGCACTACCGACACGATTGAGGTCAGCCACACGAGAAATGTGAGCGGCGCCTCGAAGTTCATCTTATCCGCGTTTAGATACTTGCCCTTGGCGATCGCTTCGTTGACGAAGTAGGAGAGCCCGCTGGCAATCACCATCATGATGCGCATGACGAAGATCCACACCAGGAGCTCGACCTGCACCTTCGGGTCGTGGACGGCCAGGAGAATGAAGGAGATCAGCGCGACGCCGGTGACGCCGTAGGTTTCGAAGCCGTCCGCGCTCGGCCCTACCGAGTCGCCGGCGTTGTCTCCAGTGCAGTCGGCAATGACGCCCGGGTTCCGGGCATCGTCTTCCTTGATATTGAAGACGATCTTCATGAGGTCGGCGCCGATATCCGCGATCTTCGTGAAGATGCCACCCGCGATACGCAGCGCCGCGGCGCCAAGCGACTCACCAATGGCGAAGCCGATGAAACACGGCCCCGCATAGGCTCCAGGGATGAACAGGAGGATGCAGAGCATCATGAACAACTCAACACTGATCAAGAGCATCCCGATGCTCATGCCCGCGCGAAGCGGAATCGCGTAGATCGGATACGGCTTGCCGCGCAGACTGGCAAACGCGGCTCTGGAGTTCGCAAAGGTGTTGACGCGAATACCGAACCAAGCCACACCGTAACTACCGGCGATACCGATGAGGGAGAAGATAAGGATGATCGGGACTGTGACAGCGATTGGCTTGTCCGGAATCGGCGCCAGCCACCCGAAGTAGGCGGCGATGATGACGGCGATAAACACCCACAACAGAAGAATGAACCGGCCCTGCGTCACGAGGTAGGTCTTGCACGTCTCGTAAATCAGCTCGGACACCTCCAGCATCGACTTGTGCACCGGCATGTTCTTTAGGCCGCTGTACGACATCAGGCCGAAGAGGAGGCCGAGTACACACACGCCGAGGCCGCTGATGAGCAGCGTCCGGCCATTGATGCCCCGGAATTCCACCACCGAGAGATCAGGGACCACAAGATTCGCTTCGCCTGAATGCACCGCCGGCGCGGCCACCTCAGACGACTGCGCCAATGCGACGCGGGGCGTCAGGGCCACCATGCCCAAAAACATCACCAGGAGAATCAGCCGTCCAACGAGTTTCTGCACGGTCGCGTTCATCTCACCTCACCCTGGGGCGCGCCAAGCAGTGGCGCGCCGCGCGAAACAAAAAGCCGACCCCCTCGGGCCGGCACACCTGGCCAACAGAAAACGACGGATTATACCCGGAACTCTGTGGACAATTCGCCCCCTTGCGTGCCACGCATCCGCAAAGGCAGAGCCATCCCCCCTGTCAGGAAGATACGGACCCCTTCCTCTACCGTGATGTCAGGGAACGTCGCTTTCGCCCGCTCGCAGAGGACGATATCGCCCAAATAGAGGTGGTTGGTCGGCACGTACACTGCCACTAGCGGTTCAGGGCCGGCTCCGCGGTCGACCGTGAACTCCTTCGTCAGGAAGCCAAGCGATAATCCCTGCTTCCCCTCGAGCATGACGACACTCTTGAAACCAAATTCATTGTCCGGCGAAAACGCGACCACCAACTGCTTGACCGGCGCGTAGATCGTCCGGAACACCGGCACCATGAGCAGATAGCTCTCAGCACGCTGTAGCAGTCGTTTGCCGATTACGTTGGTGGCAAGAACGCCCGCGAGCAGCACGCCAACGGCTGTGGTCGCAATACCTAGTCCAGGAAGCGTACGCCCTAGTACCTGCTGGTAGACCGGACCGGTCAGACCATCGACGATCCGAAACAGCCAGATGAATGCATACACGGTGATAAACAGAGGCACCGTGAGGAAGAATCCGGCGATGAATCGGCGACGTAGCCACTGCATCATGACGGGCCCAGGGCCTTAGACGAGCCAGCCTGCGGCAACCGCACCGAGCAGTGTCAGACCGGCGGCGATGCGATACCAGGCAAATGGCGCGAACCCCTCGCGACGAACGTACTGGAGAAACGGCGACACGACCACCAGCGACGAGAGAAAGGCGGCAGTGAAGCCGACGCCGATCTCCGCCAACCGATCGGAAGTGAGTTGATGACGGAGCTCGAGGGCACTGTGGGCGAATGTGGCTGCGAGGGTCGGCATCGCCAGGAAGAACGAAAATTCAGCCGCCGTGGGGCGATCAAGGCCGACCACCAATCCACCAACAATCGTGGCGCCGGAGCGCGACACGCCCGGGACCAAGGCCAGCATCTGGAACAAACCAACGCCAAAGGCCTGCGCCGCTGTCGCATCGTCGACCCCGCGAGTACGTCCGACGGGGATTCCCCGTTCGACCGCCAGCATCACCAGCCCGCCGACGACAAACGCAACACCGATCACGCTGAAGCTACGATGCAGAATTGACTCGACATAGTCCGAGCCGAACAAACCGACCACGGCCGCCGGAAGAAACGCCAACACCAGCATGAACATGAAGCGACGCGCCTCGGCCCGGGTCCGCAGACCGCTCACGACCTGCCAGAGCTTGATCCGATACAGCCAAACAATCGCGAGAATCGATCCGAGCTGGATCATTTCTGTAAACACACTGCCCGGATCGCTGAATCCGAAGAGTCGTTCTGCGACCAGCAGATGCGCAGTCGAGGAAATCGGCAGGAACTCAGTGAGGCCCTGCACTACACCGAGCAGCGCAGCCTGCAGCAATGCCTTACGACGCCTTCGCCTTGCGCTGCGGCTTGACCTTGCGAGTCGGCTGCTGAGACGTCCCGGAGATGGCCATCCCTGGCGCGTTCGCGGCGGCACGGGTCGGACCAGCGCCTTGCCAGAAGGTCACGGTCGCGGCCGCGACGAACACACTCGAGTAGGTGCCGGTGATGATACCCACGATCATTGTGAACGCGAATCCGCGGAGCACCTCGCCGCCAAATAGGAATAGCGCCACGGCACTCATTAAGGTCAAACCGGCGGTCAGTACCGTGCGGCCCAGCGTCTGGTTGATCGAGGTGTTGATCACCTGGGCCAGCGAATCGCGCCGCATTCCACGCAGGTTCTCACGCACGCGGTCGAAGATCACGATGGTGTCGTTGGTGGAGTAACCAGTCACGGTCAGAATCGCTGCAATGACGTTTAGGGAAAGGTCGTAGCGGAAGAAGGCCAAGAACGCCAGCGTGACCAGTAGGTCGTGGACCGTCGCAACGACAGCACCGACCGCGAAACTGAACTGATACCGGAAAGCAATATAGGCCAGCAGAAACACCAGGGATAATACGGTCGCCAGAGTGCCCTTCTCCGTCAGTTCGGCACCAACGGTCGGACTGACAATCTCAGTGCCGACCGTGGTGAAGCTACCGAGGTTGGCAGACCGCAGAGCGTTTTCTACCTTGTCCTTGGTCGCGCTGATCGAATCCGCATTCTCGGCCCCGGTCTGCGGTACACGGCTGTAGACCTGGTGCAGCGACTCATCGCCATAGGCCTGAATAATGACGTTCTGACCACCAAAGGTGCGTTCGAGTGCGGCCCGGACCTGCTCGTCAGACACTGCGTGGTCGAACTGCGTGATGACGGCGGTGCCGCCCGCGAACTCGATGCCGCGTGGCATGCCCTTGGTCATGATTACGCCGACACCGGCGAGGATGATGACCCATGACAGCACGACCGCGTGCCAGCGCCACCGCAGGAAGTCGTAATTGGTATGTTGAAAAATGTGCATGGCTTAAATGGAAAGCGTCGTCACCTGTTGCCGGCGCCCAAGCGCCAGTTCAAACAGGGTCTTGGACACGAAGGTCGCGGTGAACAAATTGGAGATCAGGCCGAGGAACAGAGTCACGGCAAAGCCGCGAATCGGGCCGGTCCCGAACTGAAAGAGGAACGCCGCCGAGATGAGGGCAGCGAAGTGGGTGTCAACAAGCGTCAAGAAGACACGACTGAACCCGGCGTTGATTGACGCACGGACGCCGCGTTGAGCATCGAGTTCTTCCTTGATGCGCTCAAAGATGAGCACGTTCGAGTCGACGCCGATGCCCATCGTCAGCACAAAGCCCGCGATGCCGGGCAATGTCATCACCCCACCCATATAGGCCATCAGGCCGATCAGGATGACCAGGTTCAGCAGCAAAGCGACGACCGCGTTCACGCCGGACATCTTGTAATAGATGAGCATGAACACAATGATCACAATCAGGCCTACGGCGGAGGCAACGACGCCGGAACGAATGGAATCGGCTCCGAGACTCGGGCCGATGGTGCGCTCTTCAAGATAGGTCAGTGTCGCCGGCAGCGAACCGGAGCGGAGGATGAGCGACAAGTTGGCCACTTCCTCCTGCGTGAAGCTGCCAGAAATTCGTCCTTCGCCAGTGATGCGCGATTCGATGTTCGGCGCCGACTGCACGCGACCATCCAAAACGATAGCGAGTTGACGGCCGATATTTTCGCCGGTGCCTTTACCAAACTTCTGCGAGCCTTCCGTGCTGAGCGTGAAGCTCACGGCCGGACGATTATTCTCGTCAAGCGACGAACGCGCGCTCCGCAGGTCGCGGCCAGTGATAATCGGTGCGCTGCGCACCTGATAGAACACCGTGGCGCCGGCATCGCCGGGCAAGCCCGCGCCTGGGACGATGTCCATGCCGGGCGGCGGCTGTCCGTTCACGAGCAACGCCTCCCGCGTCGACTGCGGTAGCCCTTCAACAATTTTCAGCTCGAGGCGTCCCGTCGATCGGATGATCTCCTTGGCCTTGTTGACGTCAGTCACACCAGGCAGCTGCACGAGAATCTGGTTGCCCTCGTTCCCCTGCTGCGCGATGCTCGGCTCGGTGACGCCTAGCTCGTTGACGCGGCGCTCGATGGTCTGGCGGGCCTGCACTACCGCCTCGTCGCGTAACGCCTGCTGAACGCTCTGCTTCATGGAGAAGGTGTAGACGCCGTTCACGCCCGAGTCGCGGTCAAAGTTGGTGCTCACCTCGTTAGCGGACGTGCGGAACGCCGGGTCCTGCTCTGGGCGGATGCCCTCCACCTTGAACCCGGTCACACCCGACAGGGCAAGACCCGAAGTACCAATGCCCGCCTTACTGAGAGTCTCGCGCAGGCGCTCCATCTCGGTCTCGGACTCGATCTTCAGCGCATCGTCGGTCTGCACGCGCAGCACCAGATGAACGCCGCCCTTGAGGTCAAGCCCCAGCTTCAGCGCCCGATCCATCAGCCACTTCGGTGAGTTGATGCCAAAACGAGGCCCGACAATCGGATACACACCGACGGCCCCAAAGATGATCGTAACCAGGACGATCGTGACGAGTTTCCAGCGAAGGTTGGACATATGGTGCTACTGGGGAGCGGGCTCGACGACTTGCGGCTTGCCTTGATAGCCGCCGACTGACGCGCGAGCGATTTCGATTTTGACCTTATCGGCGATCTGCAGCTGGAGGCTTTCCTCGCCCAGCCGTGTGACCTGCCCGTAGATACCAGAGGTCGTGATGACCCGATCACCGACCTTCAGGCCGTCGCGGAACTCCTGCGCCTTCTGCTCCTTCTTTCGCATCGGCTGCAGGAGCACGAAATACATGATGCCGACGATGAGAAGAATTGGAACGAACTGGACCCAGCCCGCGCCGCCCTGGGGAGCGGCGCCCATGGCGACCACCGACACTGGAAACATCAACATCTCACGAGACTCAGTTCAGCTCGACCGAATTTCACGACGCATCGGAATTCTCAGCCCGACGCGACACGCGCTGGTGAAAATCTCGCCTGAAATTCTCAAACCGCTTAAGCGCTATAGCGTCCCTAATCCGCCTAAGCGTGTCAAGGTAAAAGCTCAGGTTATGCAACGTGTTAAGGGTGGAGGCATTGATTTCGTTAGCCATGTACAAATGGCGCAAATAGGCCCTGGAACAGGTCCGACAGGTCACGCACCGACACTCCGGATCGAGAGGCCTTTCGTCTTCGACGTAGCGGGCGTTCTTGATATTGATCTTGCCCTCGCTCGTAAACAGCTGGCCGTTGCGCGCATTGCGGGTCGGCAAGACGCAGTCGAACATGTCGACGCCCCTGGCAACCGCCTCAACCAGGTCCTGCGGCGTGCCCACGCCCATGAGGTAGCGGGGCCGATCCTGCGGCAGTAGCGGCGCGGTCTGCCCGACGACTTCGTACATCACGTCGGTCGGCTCGCCGACCGCGAGGCCGCCGATGGCATAGCCTTCGAAGCCAGTCGCCTGCGTCCGCTGCACGCTCTCGGCGCGTAGATCGGCATACGCGCCGCCCTGCACGATGCCGAACTGCGCCTGACCGGGATTGGTGACGCAGACGCCAGCCACCGGGGCGTTTTGCAGATCGAGGAAACGCCGACGGGCGCGGGCCGCCCAACGCGCCGTCCGCTCCATCGATAGGCGAGCGGCGTCGTGCGTGGCGGGCAGGGCCAGGCACTCGTCAAGCACCATCGCCATGTCCGAGCCGAGTTGTGCCTGAATGTCGGCTGCTTTTTCCGGCGTCAGCAAATGTGCACTGCCGTCGAGATGCGACTTGAATCGCGCCCCTTCCTCGCTGATCGTACGGCGATCGGACAGACTGAAGACCTGATAGCCGCCGCTATCAGTCAGCATGGGCTTCTGCCAGTTGATGAAGCGATGTAGCCCGCCGTGCCGCGCAACGAGATCGTCGCCCGGGCGGAGATATAGGTGATAGGTGTTGCTCAGAAGAACCTGGGCGCCCATCTCGTCGAGGTCGCGGTGCATGACGCCCTTGATCGCGCCTTGCGTGGCCACCGGCATGAAGGCGGGCGTGTCAATCTCGCCGTGGGGCGTGGCAATGACGCCACGGCGCGCGGCCCCATCCATGCCTAGCAGTCGAAAGCTGAACGCGGACATCGGACAGGCAGTTTACAATCGCCGCCACTCGGTGACACAACTCCTCGCGCTGACAACGCTGCTCCTGGCGACCGCGGCATACGCCGCGCCGCTCACCGAGTCGTCGCGCCTCGCCGCCGTTTACGACTCCATCCTTCGCGCGCGGTTCGACGAGGCAGAGGCGCGCCTCGACAGCGCCTGCCCGCCCGCCCCGATCGAAGCCTGCCTGGTACTCCGTGAGGCGGCGCTTTGGTGGCGGATCCGGCTGGACCCCTTCAGCCGTGCTCTCGATCCTAAGATCAACGCGGCTTCCGCCACTGCCATAGCCGCAGCGGATCGCTGGGTGACGCGCCAGCCCCAGCGCGCTGAAGCCTGGTTCTACTTGGCGGGCGCCTACGCCCCGCTGACCGAGTGGCGCATCTTGCGCGGCGAACGACTGGCCGCCGCCCGCGACGCGAAGCGAATCAAGGATGCGCTCGAGCGTGCCTCAATGCTCGATGCCGCCCTGCAGGACGCCTATTTCGGCATCGGCATGTACCACTACTACGCCGATGTCGCACCGGCGGCGCTGAAACTTCTTCGATTCCTACTCCTTATGCCCGGCGGCAATCGCGTGCAGGGCCTGCGCGAGATGGAGAGAGCGCGCGCGAGCGGCGTCTTGCTAACAGGCGAGGCCGACTACCAGATGCACTACGTCTACCTTTGGTACGAACACGACCACGCCACCGCGCTCAGACTATTGCGCGGTCTCGACGCGCGCTATCCGACCAATCCGCTATTCCTCCAGCGAATTGCGGAGGTCGAACAGGACTACCGGAAGGATCTAACGGCGGCGAGAGCAGCCTGGCAACAACTCCTCGCGCGCGCCGAGGCTGGCGGCGTTGAACTGGCCGCGGTTGCGAACGTGCGTGCACGACTCGGACTCGGCTCAGTGCTCGTTGACATTGGCGACTCGACGCGCGCGATCGAAACAGTGTCACCCATCATTACCAGCGCGCCTGCGGCGCCGTACGGCGCTATCGCCAGCGCCCACGTCATCATCGCGCGCGCCGCTGAGCACCTTGGCGATCTCTCGCGCGCCATCACCGCTCTCGAGCAGGCGATCGCCCACGCGCCCAGAGACGATCCAGAACGCATTCGATCGCGGGCGCGCGCGATGCGATCGCGCCTGGGATCGGCGAATCGCTAGGAGGCATATTTTTTTGACAAGTTCCGTATTTTTGTGCTTGACATCACTCCGTTCTCATCCATAATCTACATCTGGTATGAGGGTGGTGATATCAGGCTATCCCTAGTGAGGCTGAAATAGCCTTGCTCTTTCGCACCGGAACCAGTAGGGCGGCGCGGAGGGTGCCACAAGGCGACGGGCAGCGGTTATCAGGTGGGCGGCCAATTGGCCGCCACCAGTTGGGTCATCGCGGTGCTCGCGCACGTCAAACCCATATGAAGGGGGGGATAACATAATGGCAAAGAAAGCCAAGGGCGGGAAGAAGAAGGCCGGCAAGAAGCGTTAAGCTTCGCGGTCTACCCGTTCAAGAAAAAGAGGGGGCGGCTGTCGCCCCCTCTTCAATTTTTGCAGGTCCTTCTGCTAGTTCGTCCGGCCGTCCCAGATCCTCACGCGACTGATCACGTCCCCTTGCTGAATCTGATCAACCACGTCCATGCCTGATAGCACCCGGCCGAAGACGGTGTAGCGAGCGTCCAAGTGCGGTTGCGGCGTGTGGGTGATGAAGAACTGGCTGCCGCCGGTCTCTTCAAAGTCGAGCGCCATTCCGACCGTACCCCGAACGTATGAACGTTCGTTGAGCTCATCGCGGATCGTATAGCCAGGCGTGCCCTCGCCGTCCCCGCGGAGGTCGCCAGCCTGAACCACAAAGTCCGGCACGACCCGATGGATTTGGGTGTTGTCGAAGTACCCCTGGCGAGCCAGCGCCACGAAGTTCGCGACGGTCAACGGTGCATCGAGAACGGCCAGCTCGATGCGAATCTCGCCGCGAGCGGTCTCGATAAAGGCCTCCGTCGAGAACGGGGGATCAATCACACTCGGCCTCATGAACGCCGCCGAGTCCCTCGTCGGCGCCAGCCCGACGCGGGCCTCGGCGTCGCTGGTCGGGTCCAGCGCCTTCGAGAGGGTGGCTGCCAGCACCCGCACCGGCCAGTCCTTGTCATCGAGCGCCTTCGTCAACGACGGCATCGCGGCAACGGCACCGTAGGCCGCAAGTGCCTTCAGCGCTGAAGCCCGACCCACGTAGGTCTGGTCGTCCATGCCGCGCGCGTAGGCTTGCACCAGAGCCTCAGCGCCATTGGCCGGCCTAAGTTCGGCGACCGCCTGCGCCGCAGCCGAGCGCACCACCGCATCCTCGGCCTTGAGACGCGTGAGCGCGATCGAGCCGGCGTCGCCGGGCTTGAGTTTCGCGATCGCCGCCAGAACGGACGGAACAACGCGCACGTCCATATCGTCGAGCATCGTCCGGAGTCGTGGCAGCCCGGCATCGGCTGGCATCGCCCCCAACGCGCTGGCCAACGCCGAACGCACGGTCCAATCGTTGTCGGTGTCGAGGCCCGACAGGACGGCCATGAATCCTTCTGGATCGCATTGCGCAAACGACCGAATCGCCGCACCGCGAATCGCCGGCGTCGGGTCGCCGAGCAAGTCGATCAGCACGTCAGTCACGCCAACGCCCCCCACCGCGCCAATCGCAGCGACCGCCTCGACGCGGACATGAGGATCGGTGCCGCGCGCCTGCAACAGACGGAGCAGCGCTGGCGCCGCGCTGGCATCGCCGAGGCGGGCCAGCGATCGCACCGCCTCAACGGCCACCGTCATCTCCGGAGCCGACACCAGCGGAATCAGCGCCGCCACAGCAGCCTTGTCCTTCGTCGCACCAAGGCCCTTGACAGCAAACGCACGCGTGTAGGGATGCTGGTCACTGACCAGCGAGAGCAAAGCTGGCAACGCCCTCGGATCCTCGAGCCGCTGCAACGCGTACGCGACCGGCCACCAAGCGACACGCGGGCGACCAGTTGGAGCCAACGTCGCGGAGGCCAACGCGTCGTAGGACTTCAGTCGCGCCAGTGCGTACAGCGCCAAGCGGTACGCGGCGGCAGGCGTATCGCGCCGCACGTCCTCGGAATCGTCAGGCACCGTATCCAACGCTCCCCCCGTGACAATTTCGAGAGCACGACGAGCAATCGGGAGCGCAGCCGACGCATCGCCAATCAATCCGAGCCCTTCCGCCGCGCTGCCTTGCACGAGCGGCGACACGTCGCCAAGCGCGGACACAAGCGGCTCGATGCCACGTTTGTCGCCTATGAGGCCGATTGCAAACGCCGCCATCTGACGGACTTCAGGCTCGGGATCTTTGAGAAGAGCGGTGAGCGGCGCAACACCTTCGGCACGACCTACGCGTCCGATCGCCAGGGCGGCCCGCCGCCGGACACGTCCTTCATCGTCGTTGAGGAGACGAATGAGATCGGGCGGTGGCGGTGGCGGCACCGCTGACGGCGCAGCCTTACCGCGCAAGGGCACCACGGGTAACGGCGCAGGCACAATGGGCGGCGCCGGATCGCGTAACGCGCGTTGGTCCTCCAACTGGAGAATCCATGACAGCTTCTGTTGATAGGTGGGCGGTGTCGGTGAGGGTGGGGCAGGTACCGGCACGCTAGCGCACGCGGAGGCGGCGAGCGCGAGCACGACGGCGATCGTCGAACGCGTCACGGGCGCGATGATATCATTGGGCGTATTGCAGTTTCGCTACATCGCCGTCGAAGGTCCGATCGGCGCCGGCAAGACGCCTCTCGCTGAACGCCTCGGCACTCGCCTCGACGCCACCATCGTGCTCGAAGACACAGAGAATCCGTTCCTTGCGGACTTCTACAGCGACCGTCCCGGCGCGGCCCTGCAGGCGCAGCTGTTCTATCTGCTAAACCGCCATCGGCAGCAGACGACGCTCCAACAAGCTGAGCTCTTCAGCCAGACGACTATCGCAGACTACCTGTTCGCCAAAGACAAGATCTTCGCGTTCTTGAATCTCGACGACAACGAGCTCTTCATCTATCAGCGCCTGTACGACCTGCTCGCGCGCGACGTACCCCAACCCGACCTCGTGATCTACCTACAGTCGCCCACCGACGTACTGCTGCGTCGCCTCAAGGCGCAGCGCAGCGATCCCGAGTTCAGCGGCTTCGATCCCGATCCCGAGTACCTAAGGGAGTTGAACGAGGCGTACAATCACTTCTTCTTCCACTACGACGCAACTCCTCTGCTCGTCGTCGAAACCTCTGAATTGGGAGCCGAGATCAGCGACGAGGCTCTCGACGACCTCATCAAGCAGATTGGCCAGATGAGCGCCGGCACCCGCTACTACGTCCCGCGAACGAAGTAGCGTGACAGTCCGGATGGGGCCGGACAGGCCGCACTCCCGAGTGATAAGCTGAGCGCGCATGGCGTGGTTCAAAAAGACCCGAAAGCCGCGGGCCGCGTCGGTTGATAAACCGAGTCGGGTTCCCGAAGGACTCTGGGTCAAGTGTCCGGGCTGCTCACAGGCGATCTACAACAAAGAGCTCGCTAGTAACCTGACTGTCTGCCCGAAGTGCGCCCATCACTTCCGGATCAACGCCACCGAGCGGCTGCGCCTGCTCTTCGACGGTGGTGAGTGGACTGAGCACGATTCGAATCTGACCTCGACCGACCCCCTGCATTTCACTGATACGAAGTCGTATTTGTCCCGCCTCAAGGCAGGGCGAGCAGCGACCCTCACCAAGGACGCCGTCATCGTCGGTTCTGGCCTGCTCGACAACATCCCGACCATCATCGCCGCGCAGGAGTACGGCTTCATCGGAGGCAGCATGGGCGTGGTCGTCGGTGAAAAGATCACGCGCGCCATCGAGCGTGCCATCGCCGAACGCTGCCCGGTCGTCATCGTCTGCTGTTCAGGCGGGGCCAGAATGATGGAAGGGGCCTTGTCGCTGATGCAGATGGCCAAGATCTCCGGTGCCCTGGCTCGGCTTGACCGCGCGCACCTGCCGTACATCGCGGTATTGACCGACCCGACCACCGGAGGCGTGACCGCAAGCTTCGCAATGCTGGGGGATTTGCACATCGCCGAGCCGAAAGCCCAAATCGGGTTCGCTGGGCCACGTGTGATCGAGCAGACGATCCGGCAGAAGCTACCTGAGGGCTTTCAGCGGTCAGAATTCCTTCTCGAGAAGGGAATGATCGATCTCATTGTCGATCGCCGAGAAATGAAGTCCGTGATTGCCAATGCACTGACCTTCATGGGCGCGACGCGAGTTGGCCCGGCGATGGTCGTGCCGACCACGCCGGTGCCACAGCCGGATCCGCCCGCCCAAGGCTCCTGAGCCTTGGCCTCGTGAACGTCGATCCCTTCGCCTACCTGTTCAGCCTTGAACAGTTCGGCATCAAGTTCGGCCTCGACAACATGCGAGCCATGGTCGACGGCCTTGGGCAGCCCCAAGAAGCCTTCCGGTCGGTCCACATCGCCGGCACCAACGGCAAAGGCTCGGTCAGCGCCATGGTCGAATCTGTGTTGCGCGCCGCTGGAGCTCACACCGGGCGATACACGTCGCCGCATCTCATCGACCTCACCGAACGCTTCGCGATCGATGGTCAACCGATTGGCGTGCCGCCGTTGAGCACGGCGCTGCGCGAAGTGATCGAGGTCGTGAGCGGTCTGCGCCGACGGCAGGTGCTCGAGACACCGCCGACATTCTTCGAGGTGACGACAGCTGCAGCCTTTGCCTTGTTCAGACGCGAGCAGGTCGAGGTGGCCGTTTGCGAAGTCGGACTCGGCGGCCGCCTTGATGCGACCAACGTCCTATCGCCCATCGCTACCGCCATCACCTCGATCGGTGTGGACCACGAGCGGTATCTCGGATCGACCTTGGCGGACATTGCGGCAGAGAAGGCGGGCACCATCAAGCCAGGAGTGCCCGTGGTTGTCGGCAACATGACACGAGAAGCTCACGCGGTCATCGCACGAGTCGCCAGAGGACAACAGGCGCCACTCATTGACGCCCATCGCGGCGTGGAGTGCACGGTGAGGCCGAGCAACGAGGGCCCGTGGCGCCAACACTTGCAGCTGCGGACTCCACTACGTGATTACCACGACCTGGAGCTTGGACTGGCCGGTGCGCACCAGATCGGCAACGCCATTGTGGCGGTGCGCCTGCTCGAGACGGTCAGCCTGCCGGGCCGCGTAATCAGCGACGACGCCATCCGCACCGGCCTGCAACGGGTCGTGTGGCCGGGACGTCTTCAGCGTGTCGATCGGCCCGGTGGACGGTCAGTACTCCTCGACGCCGCGCACAATCCTGATGGCGCACGAACGCTGGCCGAGTTCCTCGAGCCTCGTGGCGCATGTCCGCTGGTCTTTGCGGCAATGCGCGACAAGGATATCGAGGGCATCCTCGCCGCGCTTCGCGGCCGAGTGAGCGCCATCGTGCTGACACGAGCGTCGCACCCACGCTCTGCGGAGCCGGCCGCTCTGTACGAGACCGCCGGGCGGATTCTCGGAGCCATTCCGCGGCTCATTGTCGAGGCCCCGGATGAGGCGCTGGACGCGGCGTGGACATTCGCGCCAGACATCGTGGTCGCCGGATCGATCTTTCTGCTCGGCGACATCATGAAGGGGCTGGCGGCCCCGTGATACCCTCGAAGATCGGGCTCCGTCCTGCTATGCGCCCTGCGTTTCGTCTTGTGCTCATCGTCGCGGTCGCGCTCTGCAGCGTACGTACAGCTGCGGCACAGCTCAGTGTCAACGTCGCCGGGTTCGACATCAAGGCTGATCGCCAGGAACGACTCGGCGAACACCACGCGCTGCTGGTCGGTAAAGTCGAGCTCGAACGAGGTGACACCAAACTCTACGCCGACGAAATGGAGTTCTTCGACGACAAAGACCTGGTGCTGGCACGAGGCAACGTCGTCCTGACCCAGGCGAACAACCGGATCGCGTCAGACACGGCAGAGTTCAACACCAAGACATCCCTCGGCACGTTTCATCACGCAAATGGCATTGCGACAATTGCACAGCCGCCGCGCCCTTCGGCGCAGCCAGGAGGGCTCGTCATCCCGCAGATGTCCGGACAGGACAATGACGTCTACTTCTTCGGCGAGATCGTCGAAAAGCAGGGCACGAAGAAATACAAGATCACAAACGGCGGGTTCAGCACCTGCGTTCAGCCAACCCCGCGCTGGGACCTGACCGCCGACACCGTGGTGTTGAACGTCGACCACTATACGCTCCTGCGCCAGGCTATCTTCAAGGTCAAGGGAGTACCACTTCTGTATCTGCCCGCGATGTATTTCCCGACGCAGGAAGACGGCCGGGCCACGGGATTTCTCCTGCCCACGTACGGACACTCGACGCTGCGCGGCAACAACGTGCACGTCCCGTTTTTCTGGGCGATCAATCGCAGTCAGGATGCGACGTTGTTCTACGACTACTATTCGAAGACAGGCGGCGGCGGGGGCGCGGAATATCGCTACGTAGGGAGTGGAGGATCGAACGGCAACGTGACCGCATTGCGACTCGACGACCGCGCCACGACATACCTTCCGGCATCGACCAGCTATACCGTCAAAGGCACGGCTTTCCAGGCTCTGCCCGGCCGGCTCATGGCCAGGGCCTACGTCGACTACTTCAGTAATCTGCTCACCAACCAGACCTACTTCACCGACCTGACGACCACCTCCACCAACCGCAGCTACTACACCACTAATGTCTTTGGCGCCTGGCACTCTTACTCGTTGAACGCGAGTTTCGACAGGAGCGAGTATTTCCAGGGCAACACGTCGCTCATCAACGGCAACTCCCCCAAGATTGCGCTGTCGCGCAGTGAGCGACCGATTGCGCAGCGCTCACCGGTGTACTTCTCTATAGCCGGCGAGATCCTACACTTCGATCGCCGGACGACGGTCGACGGCCGCGTCACAGACGACAAGTCGCTCGGCCGTCTCGACCTGTTTCCCCAGATTCGGTATCCGTTCAAGAAGTGGCAGTGGTTTACCGTCAACACCACCGCCTCGTGGCGCGAGACCTACTACACGCGCTCGCAGGACGAGATTCCGGCCACCGATGGCACCACGACCACCGTGGTCGTGGACGACAACTTGAATCGCGCCTACGGCACGTTTTCGGCACAGGCCGTCGGTCCGGTCTTCACCAGAATCTGGAGCACGCCGGACAATCATTACGCCGAGAAGTTCAAGCACACCATTTCACCGAACATCTCGTTGCAGCGCACGACGGCGGTAGCCAACTTCGCGCGCATCCTGCCAAGCGACAGCGTGGACTACGCGCTTGGCGATACCACGTCGATTGCCTATGGGCTGAGTAACCGCATCTATGCAAAGCGCAAGATCGGCCAGTCTTCGCAGGCCCAGGAAATCATCAGTCTTGATGCCGCACAGACGTACTACAGCGATGCGCGCCAATCCCTGACCGACACAAGCTATCAGACCAGCACGGCTGGGAGCGTGCCGAGCAAGTTTTCGCCCGTCCGAGCGACGCTAAGAGTCAGCCCAACGACCGCTGTTGGCGGCAGCCTGAGCGCGGAGGTCGACAGCCGGTCGAAGCGTCTGAAGACGATGTCGGCGAATGGCTTCTTCAATCCCTCGCAGACGTTGCAAGCCAGCCTCGGATGGAGTCGGAGCTTTTTCATCGCCACGCTACCTGGCTACGACGACCAGAACACGCTCAATCACTCACTGAACGGGACAGTGAATCTCAGGACGCGCAACAACGAGTACGGCCTGACGAATTCCTTCAGCCTGGACATCCATCGAGCAACGCTCACACAGATCCAGACGCAGGGCTTCTACAACTCGCAATGCTGCGGCTTGGCAGTCTCCTACATGCGCAGTAACTACTCGTACTCGCAGGCCATTCCCGCCAACAACCGATTCCTGTTGTCGTTCACCTTGCAGGGCCTCGGGAATTTTTCACCCTTCAGTGGCGCCCAGAGTGGTGGACTACGTTGAACGTCCGTTGATGGCTGCACCCACTCTCGTCACTGGAGCGGCCGGCTTCGCCGGCAGCCACCTGGTCGACCTGCTACTCGCGCAAGGTCGCGATGTCGTCGGCTGGTACAGACCCGGCGCTCCACTTCCCACTTGCGCTGGCGTTCGATGGCGCGCGGTGGAGTTGCTGGACCGAGCAGACGTGCAGGCCGCCGTCGACGTAGACAAACCGACGCGGGTCTTCCACTGTGCCGGCGCAGCTCACGTCGGGCAAGCTTGGGAGCACACAACGAAGGCACTGGCCGCCAACGCACTCGGCACCCACTATCTGCTCGACGCGCTGAGTCGCTCGTCCGCCGACGCCCGGGTGCTGATCCCGAGCTCCGGCCTCGTCTATGCCCCTTCCACCGAGTTGCTGCGAGAGGACCATCTGCTCAGACCGGCAAGTCCCTACGGCGTGAGCAAGCTGGCCCAGGAAATGGTGGGTATCGGTGCCGTCGGCGGCCCGCGCGTCTTCATTGCGCGCCCCTTCAATCACTTCGGCCCAAGACAGGCGCCAATCTTCGTGACGGCGGCGTTCGCGCGACAGATCGCGGAGATCGAAGCCGGAGACCGACCACCGGTGATATCAGTCGGCAACCTCGAGGCTCGTCGCGACCTCACCGATGTGCGCGATACCGTCCGTGCCTACGACCTCATTCTCGAGCACGGCGTCGCAGAGCGCCCGTACAACGTCTGCTCGGGCACGGCGTTTCCGGTTAGCCACATCCTCGAGGCGCTGCTACGGCGCTCGTCGGTCTCGATCCGGGTCGAGGTCGATCCGACCCGCTATCGCCCAAACGATACGCCACTGGTTGTCGGCGATCGCACGCGCATCGGCACGGACCTTGGCTGGGAGCCCCGCACCACCCTCGACACCACGATCGATGATCTTCTTGCCTACTGGCGTCAGCGCGTCGCCCAGGTATGAATCCGAGCAACGACAGCAGCGGGCCCACATTCCTGCGACTGTTCTGCGTCGCACTCTTCTCGGCTCTCGTCACCGCGATAGTGACATGGCCGCAACTGCTGCATCCGGCAAGAGTCGCCGATCATTTTGACCCCTACTTCAGCGTCTGGCGTCTCGGCCATATTGCGCGCGCGCTGGGTCAGTGGCCCATCCACCTGTTCGACGGCAACATCTTCTATCCAGCAAAGAACACCCTCGCCTATTCCGACGCAACATTGCTCCAGGGCCTGTTAGGCGCGCCGCTGTTCTGGGCGGGCGTCTCACCGACGCTCATCTACAACCTGCTTCTCTATGCAGGGTTTGTGGGCTCGGGCGTGGCCATGTTCGTGCTCGCACATCACCTGACTCGCGCCACCGGACCGTCGTTAGTCGCTGCGGCAATCTTCACGATGCTGCCGTATCGCATCGAGCACCTCATGCACCTCGAACTGCAGTGGGCGCTCTTCATCCCGCTCACCTTCTGGGCGCTGCATCGAACGATCGAGACCGGCCGGTGGAGATACGCGCTACTGACGGGACTCTTCGGCTGGCTGCAGTTTCTGTCCTGTATCTACTACGGCGTCTTCCTTGCGATGGCGCTGGTGGTCTTCGTGCCCTTCCTGCTGCTCGTCGAGGAGCACGTTCCACTGCGCATCTTCCTGCCGAGACTGATCTGCGCCGGGATCCTCGCCGGGCTCCTCAGCCTTCCGTACGCCTTGCCCTACGTGGAGGCCAGCCACGCCGTGGGAACCCGGGACGTGGGCCAGATCGCCCAGTTCAGCGCGCACCCCGCCAGCTATCTGGCCACGAGCGCGCTCAATCGGACATGGGGTTGGACCGCCGATCGGTTTGGCGCACAGGAACTTCGACTATTCCCCGGCGCCATGGCGCTGCTCCTGGCCACAGCAAGCATTCGTCATTCGCGCCGCCGCGTCGTCCTGTTATACGTCGTGACGACGGTTGTTGCGGTCGAACTCTCCTTCGGCACAAACGGCTTTCTCTATCGCTGGCTGCTCCAACACCTGCCGCCGCTTCAGGGATTCCGAGCGATCGCGCGCTTCGGCATGCTCGCCGGCAGCGCCACCGCGGTCATGGCTGCGCTCGGCATACAGGCGTTGCTGACGCGCATCCCCGAGGGGTCACGCTGGCGGAGGGCGCTCGTGCCTATGGTGCTTATGGTGCTTGCGGCGGAGTACTCGAACCGCACGGTCCCGTTGTCCCGTGCCATCTCCGCCACACCGGCAGATGCCTACAAAGCGATCGCGCGAGCCGCAGAAGGGGCGATGGTTGAACTGCCGCTCCCAGAGATCATGCCGGGTTTCGATCCAGAGTACGAAGCCTGGTCCGTCTGGCACGGGCGGCCGCTCCTCAATGGGTACAGCGGCTTTTACCCATTCGCTTACCTAGAGGCCATCAACAATCTGAAGGGCTTCCCTGACGCACATTCCATCGAGACGCTGCGATCGCTCAATGTACGGTACGTCATGGTGCACCGAGGTTTCTACGAGCCGGAGAAGTACACCGAACTGGCCCTTGAGATTGGGGCCGCGCCAGCCCTCAAATTGTGGGGCACCTACAAGGACCCGATCAGTTTCGCCGACATCTTCGAAGTCCAACCGTGACCTGACACCAGGCGGGTTGGTCCACTCCGCGTGTCGGATGGCCGTGCCTGAACGCGACGCGCTGAGGGAGCCTAGGGTGCCCCGTGCGGCTTTGGCCGGATGCGCCCTACGAGTCGCTGTGGCCGAGCAATGCCTGAATGCGCTGCTCGGTCGGTGGATGCGTGCTAAAGAGCGACATCACCCCACCAAACGACAGCGGCTTGATGATGAACATGTGCGCCGTTGCCGGGCTGGCGTCGAGCGGCACGCGGTGCTGTGCGCTTTCGATCTTGCGGAGCGCACTGACCAGCCCATTCGGGCTACCAGCAATCGTGGCGCCGCCGGCATCAGCGTCGAATTCGCGCGAGCGAGAAATCGCCGCCTGAATGAGCCCGGCCGCCAGCGGCGCGAGAATCATCATTGCCATCGCTGCGACAGGGTTACTGTCCCGGTCGTCGCGGCGGCCACCGCCAAACCACATCGCCATACGGGCGACCATCATGATCGTGGCCGCAAGCGTGGCAGCAACGGAACTGATGAGGATGTCGCGGTGCTTGACGTGCGCGAGTTCGTGCGCGATTACTCCCTCGAGTTCATCGTCGGTCAGCAGCTGAAGAGTGCCTTCGGTCGCCGCCACCGCCGCGTGCTCAGGACTTCTCCCGGTCGCAAAGGCGTTCGGCGAGGGCTGAGGGATGACGTAGACCCGTGGCATGGGCAGCCCCGCGCGTAGTGCCAGTCGCTCGACCACGCGGTAGAGACGGCTGTTGGGTTCGGCCGGCGTCGCGCTATACATCGCCAGGACGATCTTGTCGGAGAACCAGTAGGAACCGAAGTTCGTCACCACGGCAAACAGGAAACCGACGATGAGCCCCTGCGGGCCGCCGATCGCCTGGCCAAGGAACAGAAGCAGGGCGCTCATCGCGCCGAGGAGCACGGCGGTCTTCAAAGCATTCGGCATAGTTTCTATCTTACTCAGACGTAGAAGAGGCGCCGTCGGTTTCGCGTCGTACAATGCCGTCATGACAGCGGCTACGCTGCTTCTTGCGGCCATACTCGGACAGCAGGCGCCTCCAGCGCCGCCTCCATTCCCACGCCCCCCCGGCCAGACACAGCGCCCCAGCGGGCCACCCACGGTACAACCGGCGCCACCGCCGGGCACAGGCGGACAAGCCCAGACCAACAAAGGGCCGACAGAGGCACAACTTGGCGTCCCGCTATACCCAGGTGCGCAGTTTCTCTCGTCCTACGACGCCGGCCGCAATCAGCGGTTTTACCTGTTCGGATCGACAGCGTCATTTCTCGATCTTGTGGCGTTCTACCGGACGGTGCTCAAACAGCGCGGCGAACTGGTGTTTGACGCGCCGGCCACGCATCAGTTCGACGTCGGCCGATTCCGGGAAGAGACTATGGCGTTTCCGCCCGGCATAACGATCAAGGACTTTCAGTCAGAGTTGTCGCAGGGGTATCCGAACCCGCAGCTCGGCGGCGTCCCAGCACGATTCCCAACGGTCATTCAAATCGTACCGGTGACTGAAGCGCCGCGCTAGATCTTCACGTAGAGTTCCTTCTTCTTCAGGAACTCTACCGCTTTCTCTTCCATGCCCTTGGCGGCGTACTCGCGAACTTGCTGCGTGAGCTCCATGCTGCAGAACTTGGGCCCGCACATTGAACAGAAGTGCGCGACCTTGGCGCCATCGGCCGGCAGCGTTTCGTCGTGATAGGCCCGGGCGGTGACCGGGTCTATGGCCAGGTTAAACTGATCTTCCCAGCGGAAGTCGAACCGTGCCTTCGACAGCGCATCGTCCCATTCCCGCGCGCGCGGGTGCCCCTTTGCGAGATCGGCGGCGTGCGCAGCGATCTTGTAGGCGATCACTCCAGCCTTCACATCGTCCCTGTTCGGCAAGCCGAGGTGTTCTTTCGGCGTGACGTAGCAAAGCATCGCCGTCCCGTACCAGCCGATCATCGCCGCGCCTATGGCGGAGGTGATGTGGTCGTATCCGGGAGCGATGTCTGTCGTGAGCGGCCCAAGCGTGTAAAACGGTGCTTCCTTGCACCACTCGAGCTGTTTCTCCATGTTCTCCTTGATGAGATGCATGGGAACGTGGCCCGGCCCCTCGTTCATCACCTGGACATCGTAATCCCACGCGATCTGATTCAACTCGCCCTGGGTCTTGAGCTCGGCAAACTGCGGCTCGTCATTGGCGTCAGCGATTGAGCCCGGGCGCAGACCGTCTCCTAGCGAGAACGACACGTCGTAGGCGCGCATAATCTCGCAGATCTCGCGGAAATGGGTGTAGGTGAAGTTCTCCCGGTGATGCGCGAGGCACCACTTCGCCATGATTGAACCACCGCGCGAGACGATGCCGGTGACGCGCCTGGCTGTCATCGGAATGTAGCGCAGGAGCACGCCGGCGTGCACGGTGAAGTAGTCGACACCCTGCTCGCACTGCTCAATGAGGGTGTCGCGGTAGATGTCCCACGTGAGGTCTTCGGGACTGCCGCCGACCTTCTCGAGCGCCTGATAGATCGGCACCGTGCCGATCGGCACCGCGGAGTTGCGAACGATCCACTCGCGCGTCTCGTGGATGTTCTTGCCGGTTGACAGGTCCATCACCGTGTCAGCGCCCCACAACGTTGACCACTGGAGTTTGGCGACTTCTTCCTGGATCGATGACGACACGGCGGAGTTGCCGATGTTCGCGTTGATCTTCACCAGAAAGTTTCGACCGATGATCATCGGCTCGAGCTCGAGGTGATTGATGTTCGAGGGAATGATCGCGCGGCCACGCGCGACTTCGTCACGAACGAAGTCGGCGGGCAGCCCTTCGCGCACCGCGATGAATTCCATCTCCGGCGTGACCTCGCCCTTGCGCGCGTAGTGCAACTGCGTCACCGGCTGGCCGGCCTTCGCGGCAACGCGGCGCGAAGCGACCCACGGCTCACGCAACTTTGGCAGTCCGTTCTTGACGTCGTGCCCCTGAGGCCCACTCGTGTCGTAGACGCGAATCGGTTTCTCGCCGCCCGACAGCGTGATTTCGCGCATCGGCACGCGCACTCCAAGCGCGCCCTCAACGAACACTTTCTTGGAATTGGGAAACGCTGTAGAAAATTCTGACATCGCCGCACTCCCTCCGCCGGTGTGAACCGGATCAGGTTCCAAGGGTGTGTCTCAATCCCGTTCCTCGAGAACCTCGGAACGCCTGGATACCCCTGGCGGTATGGGTCAAATATACCTGAAGAGACCGTGGTTCTATTTTGTCGCCGCCAGCAGTGCTCGGCGTTTGTTGGCCGGAAACTTCTCTAGCGCATAGCGAACCGTGGTCCGCGGAATCGCCGGACCGTGCTCGCGCAAGTAGCGCTCGAGCCGCGGCATGTCCGTCTTCCCGGCCTCGCGCAACAGCCAGCCGACTGCCTTGTGAATGAGATCCGCCGGGTCGGGATGCAGGGCCGCCGCCACCTCATACGCGGCATCGAGCGCATCTCCTCGCCGGGCGGCAGCCACCAGACTCACCGCTGCGGCGCGTCTGACCCACATGTTCCGGTGGCGCGCCCACGTCCGCACGGTCTCGACAAGCTCGGGATGGCGCTGGAGCAACCGACCGATGAGGGCACCAGAGATCGCGTCAGTCGTCGCCCAGTTCGTCGAGCAGTCGCTGGCGAGCCAACGCTTCCAGTGCGCCAACAGCCGGGGCGTGAATTGCCTGTGAAACCGCGCCACGACCTCGATACCGAGACCTTTCACTTCGAGGAAACGGTCCGGCATCAAAACATCTGCAAACGCCATCGCATCGTCAACCGACCAGGTCTGCCGACGAACCGCGACGATGTATTGAACCAACTTGACGCGATCATCGAGAAGTCAACGGCCGTGGACGGCATGAGCGGCGAAAAGGGTCTTGCCGGCT
>JBEBGG010000174.1:0-6871 GCA_040081555.1 Vicinamibacterales bacterium | reverse complement strand
GAACGGCCGCAGTCGAGGCGCAAGGTCAGTTAGCCTTCGCGGCCTTGGGTGCCGGCTTCGCCTTTGGCTTCGGCGGCGGTGCGTTCTTGATCGCGTCGATTCGCTTCTTTGCGTCCTCCAGCACCTCGCTCTGCGAGAACTCCTGCACGACCTTGTCGTACATGGGCAGCGCCTCCGCAGGCCGGCCGGCCTTCATCAGGCATTCCCCCATATAGAAGTACGCGCGGTCGCGAGAGGTGAACTCCGGATCGCTCTTGAGGAGGCGCGACAGCCGATCCAAGGCCCCGGTATACCACCGGATCCGGAAGTAGAAGCGTCCGACTTCCAGTTCCGACTCGCTCAGGCGATCGCGCGCTTCACGCAACTTCGACTTCACCTCCGGCATCAGCGCGCTGTTTGGATAGCGGACGACGAACGCGTCGAAGTCGCGAATGGTGTCCCGCGTTTCGGTCTGGTCTCGCTGTGGGGACCGCATTTGGTGGAAGTGCGCCATGCCAAGCTTGTATTGGGCGTAGTCGGCCCGCGCGTGAGTCGGATAAAACGACAGGAACTCCTGGAACTCGGCGATGGCCATCACGAGCGCTTCCGGTGAACCTTCGCTCAGGTATGTGTCGCCGATGGCGAGTTTTGCGTCGGGCCGCACCGGGCTTTGCGTGTAGGTTTCCGTGACCTGCTTGTAGAACTCGCGTGCGGTCAGCCACTTCTTCTTGGCGGCGGCCTCGTTGCCTCGCTGGAAGAGGAATTCATCGGGACGAGGCGTGCCCGGGGGGACCGCGCCGCGCCCGCTGTTAGCGCAGGCGCCGAGTGTGAGCGCAGTCATCGCCACCGCGACCGCCAGGGTCAGTTGCCGGGAGACACGCATACTCACAACAGCTCCTTGAGCCACGCGTACTCTGCCGCGAGGCCTTGTTCCAGTGTCACCGTCGGCGCAAATCCCATGTCGTGGCGGGCGAGCGTCGTGTCTGCAAAGGTATGGCGCATGTCGCCCTTCTGTGCCGGGTCCTGATGGACGACGGGTGGGTGGCCGGTGACGCGGCCCATCATCTCGAGGACCTCGAGCATCGACACCCTCGATCCGCCGCCGATGTTATACACGCGGCCGGGCACGCCTTTGATGGCTGCCAGGTGGGTCGCCGCCGCAGCGTCGGCCACGAACGTGAAGTCCCGGGTCTGGTGACCATCGCCGTAGAGCGAGATCGGCTCGCCCTTGATGGCCGCGCGCAGGAACTTGTGGAATCCCATGTCGGGCCGCTGTCGCGGGCCGTAGACGGTGAAGTAGCGCAGTGACACGGTTGGCACCTTGTAGTTCACAAAATATAGATAACAGAGCTGTTCCGCCGCCAACTTGCTGACGCCGTACGGCGAGACCGGTTGTGGCAGCGCGTCCTCGCGCATCGGCATCGACACGTTGTCGCCATAGACCGACGAGCTGGAGGCGTAGACCAGCCGCTCGATGGGCCGGTTCACGCAGGCCTCGAGCAACACCTGCGTGGCTTCGATGTTGTTCGTCGTATAGACGCTGAAATCGCTTCCCCAGCTCTTTCTGACGCCGGCCTGGGCGGCCAGGTGGAACACATGAGTCCGATCGGCGAGGAGATCCGGCAGGTCCGCGTCCTGGATTCGGGACTCGACGAACCTGAACGATGGCTGGGTGCGGAGCCAGGCCAGGTTGCGCTCTTTCATCTCGCGCGGGTAGTAGTCCGTGAAGCAGTCGATGCCGACGACGTTGGCACCGCTGCGCACGAGGCGCTCGGCGAGTGTCGATCCGATGAATCCGGCCACGCCGGTGATCAGTGCGTTCATAGGGCAGCTGTGAAGAATGCGCGGACCCGATCCGGCAGCCGGCGTGGCTTGCCCGACGGGTCGAGAGACGCGTGCACCGTGTGGCCTTCGGCGAGCAGCCGGGAATCGGCGACGCGCACCACGCGGTAGGTGAAACGGACGCGCACTGGCGACAGCAGCACGCCCGCGGTTTCGATATCCAGCTCGTCATCGTACACGGCCGACTGCTGGTAGGTGCAATGCGCTTCCGTCACCGGCAACGCGTATCCCTCCTGCTCCATCTCTCGGTAGCTCCAGCCGGAGTGGCGCAGCCAGTCGGTGCGGCCCACCTCGAACCACACGAAGTAGTTGGCGTAGTAGACCACGCCCATCTTGTCGGTCTCGGCATAGCGTACCCGGACTCGTGAGGCCACGCTGGCGTCGGTCAATGTGCCCGGTTCACAATGCCGCCGCCGGCGACAGCTTTCAGTTCGCGCGTGGCGCGCTCAGGATCGGGCGTGCCGAAGATGGCGTTGCCGGCCACGAGGATACGGGCACCCGCGTCGACCACGGCGGCGGCGGTGGTGAGGTCGATGCCGCCATCAATCTCGATCAGGGCCTGACGGTTGCCCACGCGGTCGAGCAGCGTTCGCACTTTCCGAACCTTCTCTACGCTGGACGGAATGAAGCTCTGGCCGCCAAATCCCGGGTTCACGGACATGACAAGCACGAAGTCGACGCTCGACGCAATTTCCTCGAGTGTGCCGACCGGCGTCGAAGGGTTGAGGACGACACCGGCACGAATGCCCAGCTTCTTGATCGCGTGCACCGTGCGATGCAGGTGAGGCAGCACTTCCACGTGCACGGAAATCATCGACGCACCGGCCTCGGCGAAGGCATCGATGTAGCGATCCGGCTCCTCGATCATCAGGTGCACGTCGAGCGGCACGCGTGCAATGCGGGTCAGAGACTTCACCACCGGTGGACCGATGGTGATGTTAGGGACGAAGTGACCGTCCATGACATCGACATGGATGAAGTCGGCACCGCCTCGCTCGACGCGTGCGATGGCCTCGCCAAGCGCGGCAAAATCTGCGGACAGGATGGAGGGCGCGATCTGGACTACGGTCACCGGCTGACCTCGAGAGAAATGGGCTCCCCAGGAGCGATTTGGAATCCGGCCTGCGGGCTCTGGCGAATCACCACACCCGCTGGTACCCCAGGATACGGGGCCGTGCCGACCAGCGCGACGCGCACGCCCTGGTTACGAAGGATGGCGGCGGCCCGCTCGCCGTTGACGCCAATCAGGTCGGGCATGACGTAGAACATCGCCTGTTTGCCGCGATTCACCAACAGCGCCACGGTGGTACCAGGGGTCTTACCCGGCGGGTCCTGCGCAACGACGACGTCGGAGGCAAACGCTTCGGAACGAATTTCGGACACGACGCCCTGGTTGAAGCCGTCCTGGGTCAGGCGCAGCTGTGCGGCGCGTTCGGACTGCCCGGTGAGAATCGGCACATACGCGGAGCGGGCGCCAGCGCTCAGCCAGACGCGGACGCTCCGCTGCGGTCTGGTGGTGGTGCCGGGCGCCGGGTCCTGCGCCAGGACCCGGCCCGCAGGCACCGTCGCGTCGATTCGACGCGCATCGTCAAGCTTGATGGCCAAGCCGAGGTCGCCGGCCAGCGTCGTGGCCTCGTTGGCGGTGCGATTGGTGAAATCAGGCACCTGCACCTCCCGCGCGCGCAGTGCGATACGCATGGACGCGGCCGTGAAGACGACGTAGGTGGCCAGGAGGGCACCGATGAGGATGAGGAACTTACCGGCGCTCCAGACGCGCCGTCGCAGGGCCATTCGATCGGAAATCGTACTACAAGTGGCGTGGCCGCTCGAAGACCGCGCCGAAGAATCCCTCGAGCCCGTGCTGGTCCGGTGACGTGCGCAGGTGGCCCTCTGCGTCGACCACCGGCGTCAGCCGCGGGTCGACGGTCGCCGCGTGTACGGCCCGAAAGCCGTCATGTGTGCTCAGGAAGTGGCTCACCACTTGCTCGTTCTCTTCCGGTTCGGTCGAGCACGTCGCGTAGATCAACCGCCCCCCAGGGGCGACCACCGCCGCGGCGTGCGCCAGCATCGTCTTCTGGGCCATGGCCATGGCGACCACGTCCGCCTCGTGGCGCCGCCACTTGATGTCCGGGTCTCGCCGCAAGGTGCCGAGCCCTGAACACGGCGCATCGACCAACACCGTATCGAACACCGCGCCAAAGGGCAGGGCCACCGTGAGGTCTGCTTGCGCGAGACGCACGTTCTGGGCGCCGGTGGCGCGCACCGTCGAGGCCAGCAGCGCCATGCGCTTCTCACGCACGTCGCAGGCGACGACGATGCCGCCACCAGCGAGCGTGAGAGTTGCGGCGATGGCGGTCGTCTTGCCGCCGGGTGACGCGCAGGTGTCGAGGACGCGCGGTCCTGGACGCTCGCCGGTCAGGAGCGTGACCAGTTGCGAGGCCTCGTCCTGCACCACGTAGAGGTCCGCTGGCATGCTGGCGCCGCGAAGCGCGGCGCCGTGTTCCACCAGCAGCGCATCGGGGGCAAAGCGTCCGCGCTGCACCTCCACGTCATGGCGTCGGAACCGCGCCTCCAGCACGTCCACATCGGTGGTGAGACGGTTGGCGCGGAGCGTGAGCGGCGCCGGCTGGTTGTTGAACTGCATCCAACGCTCGGCAACTGCAAAGCCGAGGCGATCGTACCAACGTTCAGCCAGCCAGCGGGGATGTGAGAGCGCGGTCGTCAGGTACTCCACGGCGAGCCCCCTTGGGGCGTCGGCTCCTGGATGCGGCGGAAGCGGGAGGTGGGTCCGCGTTCTTGATACGGATCGAAGCACCGCATTCACAAAGCCGCTGGCGCTGCCCTTGCGGAACTTCCGCGTCATCGTCACGGCATCGTCGACCACGGCGGACGCGGGGACGCGCGTGAGATGCAGCAACTGGTACGTCGCGATCCTCAGAACCTCCAGTACTTCAGGGTCCATCTTCGCGGCCGGTCGCTTGGCGACCTGCGCGATGACGTGATCGAGCGTCAGTTGCCAGCGCTGAACGCCAGACGCAATCTCGGACGCGAGTGCGCGGTCGCGCTCGTCTGAGAGTGAGGCGCGCGCATGCGCGGTGGCAGTGGCGAGATCCGATCGACCGGAGGCGAGGGTGCGAAGAATGGTGTAGGCGGCGAGGCGAGCGGGGGCAATCATGCTGACGGGCCGAAGCGGTCGCCGACAACGAGTTGATGTCCGGCGATAAAGTCCCGCGCCGCGAGCACCTTCTTGCCCTCGGCCTGCAACTGCGTGATGCGCAGGACACCGGCGCCCGTGGCCACCTCGATGGCGGCGGTGTCGATGGCGACGATGGTGCCTGGTGCGCCCGGTGACTCTGCTGGTGCATCGGCGGTCACGCGGCTGCGCCAGAGAATCACGCGTCGCCCCTGCACAAATGAGAAGGCGTGTGGCCAGGGATGGAGTCCGCGGATCTGGTTGTGAATCTCTGCGGCGCTCTGCCGCCAATCCACAATGCCGTCGTCTTTGGTGAGGCGCTGCGCGTAGGTCGAGGCCTGATCGTCCTGAGGCGTCTCCTCGATTGGGCCAATGGCCAGGCGATCGAGCGTGTGCACCAGCAGGGTGGCGCCGAGCACGGCGAGATCGGCCTCGACGTCTTCGCTCGTCTCGTCCGGCCCAATATCCCGCGTGACCGTGGCCAGCATCGCCCCGGCGTCGAGCGCCTTGACGACCCGCATGATCGTGACGCCGGTGACCGCGTCGCCGGCGATGATGGCGCGGTGAATAGGTGCCGCCCCTCGATGACGCGGCAGCAGCGACGCGTGCACGTTGATCATGCCGAGGCGCGGTGTCGCCAGCACCGCTTCGGTGAGGATCTTGCCGTAGGCGGCGACCACGCCGATATCGGCGCCGAGCGCGGACAGCTGGGCGACCACACCCTCGTCCTTCAGCGTCGTTGGTTGCAGGACCGGGACACCAGCGGCGAGCGCTGTGGCCTTCACGGGTCCGTGGCTGACGCGCTGTCCACGGCCGCTTGGACGGTCAGGCTGGGTGACCGCAGCCACGACCGTGTGTCTGGAGGCGAGGATCAACTCGAGGGTCGGCACTGCGAACTGCGGTGTGCCGAAGAACACCACGCGAAGTGCGGGGGACGCTACCATTTGCCGCCGCGGTGCAGCTTTCTGATCTTGCGCACGATCATGTCGCGCTTGATGCCGCGGAGGCGATCGACAAACAGCGTGCCGTCGAGATGGTCCATTTCGTGTTGGAACGCGCGGGCCAGAAGGTCAGTGCCTTCGAGTTCGTAGGCCGTGCCCTCCCGGTTGAGCCCCTTGATCACGGCCCGCTTCGGCCGGACCACGGTGGCGTTGAAGCCGGGCACACTCAGGCACCCTTCCTCTTCGAGCTGCATGCCGTCCCTGGTGACCCATTCGGGGTTGACCATCACGATCAGGCCTTTCGGATCTCGACCGAGCGAGAGGTCCACGACGAAGATGCGGAGCGGCACGCCGACTTGCGGAGCCGCAAGCCCGATGCCCGGCGCGGCATACATGGTCTCGATCATGTCGACGATCAGCCGATCGATGTCCGGTGTGAGGGGGCCCACCGGCGCGGCCGGCGCGTGAAGCACGTCTGCGCCGTAGCGAAGAATTGGTCGAATCATGCGGCGGCGACGACGAGCGGTGAAGAAGGTGGTGTGAAAACTCGCAATGTCGGACGCTCATTCTAGCTGAAATATCTGCGCCCTCCGGGCGCCCGCCCCTCGGGTTTCCGAGGCAAACACGCGGGCGACGTTCTTGCACCGCATGGCAGGCGGAGGCACGTGTGGAATTGCTGGCCGATCGCTTTCTGTTAACCGACCGTGACAACGCGCTCGATCTCTCGACGGGGGCACGTGTGCGGGTCGTGACCACAATGCAAGGGGGAGTCACCGATCAGGTGCGTTGGGCGGCGCGGTGCGCGCGGCTCGCGTCACTACGGCACCCATCGCTCTCAGTGTTGGTCGACTATGGTGCTGTGGGAGACCGGCGGCGCTTCGAAGCGTGGTCGGGTGGTGACGATGCGCGCCTCGCG
>JBEBGG010000173.1:0-6878 GCA_040081555.1 Vicinamibacterales bacterium | reverse complement strand
GGAGGTCCAGGGGCGCCAGCACAGGGGGTGGCCGGCGCGGCGTCGAACCTGCCGACCAGTCCGAATCAGACACCGCCACCGTCGACCGGCGTCGCCGTGGCCGGCGCCAGCACCAACAGCAGCTCCACCAACGACGTCAAGAACTACGAACTGAGCAAAGTGGTCACCCACAGTCTGCGGCCACGAGGCGACATCATGAAGCTCTCGGTCGCGGTCCTGCTTGACGATGCGCATCAGGCGGCGCCGCCACCGGCGGCCGGGCAGCCCGCGGCCCCGCCCACGGTGAAGCCGCGCAGCGCCGAAGACATTCAGAAGATTCAGGGTCTGGTCTCGGCCGCCGTGGGGCTCGACACGGAGCGTGGCGACCAACTGACCGTCGAGAACATCGCGTTTGAAGAGACGCCGATGGAAGAGCCCCTGCCGGCGCCCAGTGCCTGGCAGAAATTTGGTCCGCAGGTGTTCGAGGCGCTGCGCATGCTCGGCGTCGTTGCCATTGGCTTCTTCGCCATCTTTGGCATTGTCCGGCCGATGATGAAGAACGCGACGGCGCCAGGCGTCGCCGGCGGAGCAAGCGCCGCGCCGAGAGCGCTGGCGGCCGTGTCCGGGGCCGGTCCGTCGCCGCGCACGGTGCAGGACCTCGAGGCGGAGATGGATGCCCAGCTGATGTCGGGCGAGGCGATGAAGATGCCCGTGCTCACTCGTCGCATGGCCGCGTTGTCCCAGAAGGAACCCGAGAACGCCGCCCGCCTCTTGCGGACGTGGTTGAACGAGGAGTAGTCGGATGTCCGTCCAGGTCAACATCTCCGGTGCTCGCAAGGCCGCGATTCTGCTGCTGACGCTTGGCGAACAGCCCTCGAGTGAGATTTGCAAGCATCTCCACGAAGACGAAGTCGAGGCGATCGCCAAGGAACTGACCGACATGGGTGTGATCGCCGCCGAGAGCACAGAGCGGGTGCTCGACGAGTTCAGCCAGATGGTGTCGTCAGGCAACGGCTCGACGCATGGCAGCGTCGACTACGCACGTCGTTTGATCGACAGGTCGAAAGGACCGGACATGTCGCGGCGGATCCTCGATCGGGTGACAACGAAGAAGCGGTCAAACGCCGGCTTCATTTCGCTCGAACGCGCCGATCCCGAGCAGCTCTCGAAATTCATCCTGGCCGAACACCCACAGACCATCGCGTTGATTCTTGCGCATCTCAAGGCGGGCAGCGCGGCGCAGCTCGTATCCCTGTTGCCCAACTCGCTTCGCGCTGACGTACTGACGCGCATGGCGAACCTCGATGAAATCTCGCCAGACGTCATCACCCAGATCTCTGCACTGATCGAACAGCGTCTGCAGACCCTTGGCGGCGGGCCCACGCGCGAACAGCACGGCGGTGTCCGTGCGGTGGCCGAGCTGTTCAATCGGCTCGACCCGAACTTGAGCAAGTCGGTGCTCGAAGCCATTGAGACCGACGCGCCCGACCTTGCCATCGGCATTCGCAATCTGATGTTCGTGTTCGAAGATCTCCGCAATATTGAGGACAACGGGTTGCGAGAAATCATCCAGCGCGCAGACAAGAAGGTGCTCACGGTCGCCCTCAAGGGGGCGAGCGAAGAGATCCGCACGCGCTTCTTCACCAACATGTCGAAGCGCGCCGGCGACTTGTTGAAGGAAGAGATGGACGTTCTCGGCGCGATTCGTCTGCGCGAAGTCGAAAAGGCGCAGCAGGACATTGTCGCCATCTGCCGGAAGCTGGAAGAGGAGGGCGTCATCGTGACCGGCGCCGCCGCTGGCGAGGCGTATGTCGTATAGAGCGCGGCCGCTGCAGGACGCCAACGTCGAGGCCTATCGGTGGGACACTGCCGGCGGGCATCATGGCGGGAATGGCCGACAGGCGCCGGCGGCCGATCCGGCCCAGGATCCAAAATTCCAGGCGCGGGCGGCCGCGATTGAGCGTGACGGCTTTGCGAAAGGCTATGCCCAGGGCGAGCGCGCCGGCCTCGAGGCGGCGGCGACGCGAGCTGATGGGATGTTGCGCCGGCTCGGGCAAACGATGGAAGAACTGGCGGCGCTGCGTGGCGAAATCATCCATCGCACCGAACGCCAGATGGTGCAGCTCGTACTGGCCATTGCCGAGCGCCTCGTCCACAGAGAGCTGACGGTCGATCGCGGCCTGCTCGTTGGTATGGCGCGCGCGGCGCTCGATCGCCTGGGCGAACACGGATCGGCCACCATTCGACTCCACCCCGACGACTTTGCGGCCATCGGCGCCGCTGCGCTCGCACAGGATGGTCCGGTCTGTGTCGTGTCGGATTCCGTGGTGACGCGTGGCGGTTGCCTGGTCCAGTCCGACTTCGGCTTCATGGACGTGTCACCGGAATCGCAATTCCGCGAGCTCGCACGCACGCTCTTCGCCGAGGTCGAGGCACCTGCCGAGACTGCGGACATGGCCCATGGCATTGTCCTCAAGTAGCGCGCCCTCGACTTTGCATGGCGCAAGCCCGTCGGCCGGGTTTTCACTCGACCACTATTTCGAGATCGTCCGGACAACCGAACTCACCCCGTTGGTGGGCCGAGTTGTGCGGGTTGTTGGCCTATTGGTCGAATCGGTCGGGCCTCACGCGCGCGTCGGCGAGATCTGCGAAGTGATTGGTGCGCCAGGCGACACGCCGCTGTCGGTTGAAGTCGTCGGCTTTCAGAACGGACACTTGCTGTCGGTACCGCTTGGCGACACCTCCGGCATCAGACCCGGTGCCCGGCTGGTCGCGCGCGGGGGCTTTGCCTCTGTCCCGGTCGGCGACGCGCTGCTCGGCCGCGTTGTTGACGCCTTTGGACGCCCGATGGACGGCAAGGGCGCGCTGCGGGGGGCGCACAAGTCGTCGCTCTATCGCAGCCCGGTCGATCCCCTGGTGCGGCAGCCGATCAGCGTGCCGATTGGCACCGGCGTTCGCGCGATTGATGCGATGCTGACGTGCGGCCGCGGTCAGCGCATCGGACTCTTTGGTGGCAGTGGCGTTGGCAAGAGCACGCTGCTTGGCATGATGGCGCGGGGGACTTCCGCTGATGTGGTGGTCCTCGCTCTGGTCGGCGAGCGCGGCCGCGAAGTCCGGGCGTTTCTCGAGCACGACATCGGTCCGGAGGGTATCGCACGGTCGGTGATTGTCTGTTCGACGTCGGACAACCCACCGCTGGTCCGGATGCGGGCCGCCTATGCGGCGACGGCGATCGCCGAGCATTTCCGCGACCAGGGCTTGAACGTGTTGCTGATGATGGATTCGGTGACGCGCTTCGCCATGGCCCAACGCGAAGTCGGTCTGGCCGCCGGAGAACCACCCACCGCGAAGGGCTACCCGCCGTCAGTCTTTGCGCTGCTGCCCAGCCTCCTGGAGCGGGCCGGCAACAGTGATCGCGGCAGCATCACCGCGCTCTACACCGTGCTGGTCGACGGCGACGATCATAACGAGCCGATCGCCGATGCGGTGCGGTCGATTCTCGACGGTCACATCGTGTTGTCGCGCGACCTCGCGTCGCGGAACCACTATCCGGCAATTGACATCATGCAGAGCGTCAGTCGAACGATTGGCGACGTCACCGACCGCGAGCACCTGGCCCGCGTCGGCAAAGTCCGCGAGTGGCTCGCGACGGTGCGCGACAGCGAGGATCTGGTCAGCGTCGGCGCCTACGTCAAGGGTGCCAACCCCCGGCTTGATACTGCGCTCGAGCGCCGTGACGCGATCGAAGCATTCCTGTGTCAGCCATCCGACACCACGTGTCGCTATGCCGACGCAGTGGAAAGCCTGCAGCAATTGACCAGCGGTGCGACAGCGTGAAGGCGTTCGCGTTCAGGGGCGAGCGCATTCTCGAGTGGCGACGTGTGCAAGCAGACGCAGCGCGCGGTGAATATCTGCGCGCCGCCGAGACGGCACGCGAAGCGCTTGTCGCCGCCGAGACTGCGGACACCGCGGCGCGACAGGCCGCGGTCGCGGCCGATGAGGCGATTCGGCACGCGACCGATGTCGTGACAATCGAGCGGCACCGAATTTGGATTGTCAGGGAGCAGCGGCGCGCCGAAGGGTGTCGCCAGACGTATCGGGAACGGCAGATCGCGGCGGACGAGAAGGCAACAGTGCTGCAGGAAGCCAATCGGCACGTGAAGGTCATGGAGCGACTGCGCGAGCGCGCGCGGACCCGCTACCTGGACCTCGAACGGCAACTCGAAATGAAAACGCTCAACGAGCTCGCGACAATGCAGTTTGCGAGACGACGAGCCGCAGAAGGAGTGGAACGTGAGCGTCACCCCGACGTCGAGCACCAGTAACGATCCCGCAGCCTCGCTCTTACCGGAGGGAACGAGGTCGACCAACGTCGACAAGGACACGTTCCTCACCCTCCTGGTGACGCAGTTGAAGAACCAGGATCCCACCGATCCCCAGAAGAATGAGGAGTTCATCGCGCAGCTTGCGACCTTCAGCTCGCTCGAGCAGTTGACGCAGATCAACGAAGGCATCACAAAGATGGCGAAGTTCTTCGCACTCAGCACGGACAACAGCGCGGCGGATCAGACCGCCACTGAAGGGCAGGCATAAATGGCAGTCGGATCGTTCTCGGCCGGTCTTTCAGGGCTGGCCGCAAACTCGGAGCAGCTTGGCGTCATCGGTAACAACCTCGCAAATCTGAACACCGTGGGCTTCAAAGCCAGCAGTGTGGCGTTTGAAGATCTGGTCTACCAGAACGTTGGTGGTTCCACTCAGAACCCCACACAGATCGGCCTTGGCGTCGGCATCGCGCAGATCACGCCGATTTTTGCGCAGGGCACCATCGAGTCGAGCCGCGTGTCCACCAACGTCGCCATCCAGGGGAATGGCTTCTTCATGCTAGAGGGTGTGCAGGGCGCCTCCTATACCCGCGCCGGCAACTTTAGCTTCGACAAGAACGGCGACCTTGTGAGCCCCGACGGGCAGAAGGTCCTCGGCTATACGACGGTCGACCCGATTACCAAAGAGATCGTCGCCACCGGAGAGCCCAATTCCATCAACGTCCCTCCCGGTCTGCTCCGGGCGCCCATCGCGACCTCACAGTTTTCGATGATCAGCAATCTGAGCGCAGATGCGACCACCGGAACGACATTCACGACGTCGATTCCCTTGTACGACTCGCTCGGTTCTTCGCACATCGGAACGGTGACCTATACCAAGACCGGACCAGGTGCCTGGACCTACGACCTGACGGCCGATGGCGCCGATGTGACGGGCGGCACCGTGGGGACGCCGTTTTCGCTGGCTTCAGGCACGCTCGGCTTCGATGCCGCCGGCGTGCTGACCGCTGTAAACGGTGTTGCGCCCGCAGATGTGACGATCACGACGCCGACATGGACCAACGGCGCCGCCGCCAATGCGATGATCTGGAAGGTGCTCGACGGCGGGAACAACCCGGTACTGACTGGATTCTCCGCGCCTTCGGCGACTTCGACGATCAGCCAGAACGGCACCAAGGCCGGTACCGTGGCCAACGTCATCGTCAATCCTGACGGGACGGTCGTCGCGCAAGGCGCCGGGCAGGCTGTGATCATCGCGCAGCTGGCCCTCGCCAACTTCAACAACCCCGCCGGTCTGGTGAAGCTCGGTTCGAACCGCTACAGCGACTACCCGGCCGCGGGTATTCGCAGCGTCGGTGTGCCCGGCTCCGGTGGCCGTGGCACGCTGGTTGGCAGCGCGCTCGAGCAGTCCAACGTCGATATGGCCCGCGAGTTCACCAATATGATCATCGCGCAGCGCGGGTATCAGGCCAGCTCAAAGATCATCGCGGTCTCGGACGAACTGCTCCAGGAGACGCTGAATCTCAAACGTTAACCCTGAGCGTGATCTTCTGTGGCACTTAACTCCTTGACCCTCGGCGTATCCGCACAGGCTTCGGCCCGGCCGGATGCGCGACCGTCTTCTGCTCCGGGCTCGGACGCCGACATGCGGGCGTTCCTCCAGGCAATGGTCGACGCGAACACCTCGGCGGATGCCGATGCCGTCGCGACGGACCTTACCGACCCGGCACAGAACGGTGATACGACAGATGCCGCCGGGATATCTCTGGTGCGCGCTGTCGTGCCGCCGTGTGACGACCTCGTCGTGTCTCGACAGACGACGTTTCGAGCCTCGCTGCGTGGACGCCAGAGCGCCGATCTCCTACAGGTCGCCGGCGATCCCGGAATGTGGCCTGATGCGGATGGCGCGCTCTGGACCAGCCCGGGCGCCAGCGCCGATGCTGGTGCAGTGGCTCGACGTGTCACCACCACCACCACCACCACCGCTGATTCGTTGCCGATTGTTACAACCACGACACACGACGACAGCGAGAGCGACGCCGCCGCGTACCTGCTGATGATCGCCACGCTGCCGACTGCGGCGGAGGTGGCCGTCGTGTCACTGCCGATGGCTGGCGGTGGGACGGGAGAGGGCTCGAGCGTCGTCGAAAACGACACCGCAACCGAAGAGCCGGCACCCTCATCGGCTCTCGGGCCAGCGCCCATGGCGCCGCGCGGCGACGCGTTCCGTCTGGCGATGCAGCAGGCGCACCTGTTCTCAGCGCCCCCGATGGATGGACACCGCGTCGGACTGTTGGATCCAATTGAAGAATCGACAGGGCTCGAGACAGGGTCGTCCGCAGACGGTGCGTTTGCGCACCAGGCGCTGGCGGCCGGCGTATTGACGCAGGGCAGCCTCGCACCGACGCGCCACTCGAACCCGCTGGCCCGCGCGTTGCGGCAGGCCGCCGATCCGCAGGCCCTCGACGTGCCGCTCACGACGACCCAGACGGTCACCCGCGCACTCGACGACGCATTGTCGTCGACCCTCAGCGATTCTGGCCGAGGCGAGCACCGCGATGGGGCCTCCTTTGCGGG
>JBEBGG010000342.1:0-1708 GCA_040081555.1 Vicinamibacterales bacterium | reverse complement strand
ACAACATCGCTATCGGTAACCATGGCCATCGCCACAGAGCCGAGCCACCGCCCCCCCGCACTCCAGCGCTGGCGCCGGGTTTCTAGGTCGTAGGCGACGACTGTGCCAAGGAGTGAGCCGGCGACGAATTGGCTCTTGCTCACCACAATCGGACGGAAGTCGGGCGCGGAGTCGGATGAGGCCGCAGGCGGTCCACTCCCTGACGATGCAACGCCGTCGATATTCTCAACCCTCCATAGCGTTTCCCCGGTGCTTCGGTCGAAGCCCACAATCTGACCGCTCGAAGACGAGGCAATGACCAGATTGCCAGCTACGGCCAAGCCACCGGCCCACGCTTCGGCCCGCCCGCGCGAGGATGGAAACAGCGTCCGCCACAGAGGTGCCCCGGTGTTCGCATCGACCGCGACGACGCCGCCGGACTTCTTCGGCAAGAAGGTCGTAAAGCCCGCAAACACCTGCCCGCCGTCCACGATCGGCTCGTACAGGGTCGTACCGGGTCCACCGCCGACGGGCAACGCGGACCAGCGCCGCACACCAGACGCGGCCACAACCGCGTGCAGACGCCCGGACGACGAGCCACTGTAGATCGTGTCCGCGGAGGCCACACCCAAGTACGGCCCTACTGTCCCGCCATCGTCAGGGTCGAAGCGCCAGCGTTCGTGCCCATCGTGACGAGCCAGTGCCACGAGGGCCGAATCCCCCGCGACGACTGAGCTCCCGGCCACGAGTACACGAGAGCCGAGCGGTCGAGCACCCGACCCTCCTGTGCGCTGCCGCCAACGCACTCGCGAGCTCGCCAGGTCGATCGCAACGACGTGGTGCTCCGCCGTAAGAAAGTAGGCCGACGCGTCGTCAGCCGCCGGTCGACCCCATCCGGCACCGACGACAGACCACGCGCTCGCTGCCGTCACTGACGAGACCGGCGCCTGCAGGACGCCCGCATCCGCCGCCAGGCCGCCACTGAGACTTCGGGCGCCCATGGCAAGACTGCCACACAGCAGAAGCCAGCGAGAGACGTTCATGGCTGCCCGTGCCTCTCAGCGAGTTCTGCGATCAGCGGATCAATGAGCGCCGCAAACGCCGAGACGTCACGTGCACCGGTCAGTATCTGCCGCGGCTTCAACGTACCGTCGTCCTGGATGAGCCCGATGATAAAGGTCGGAGTGACCGACAGGCCTAAGGCCCGCGCAGACGCTGACAACTGCCTTGCGATCTCCGGGCCTTCACGTTGAACGCACTCAGCAAACGCCGATTCGTCCAGCTCCAGGTCCCTTGCGCGTGACAGCAGGCTCGCGAGACCGAGTCTGCCCTGATCGGCAAAAAGCGCGTCGTGCATGTCCCAGAATCGGTCCTGTTGTCCCGCGCACTCGGCTGCGCCTGCGGTTGCCATTGCCTGTGGATGAATTTCAACCAGAGGGAATTGCCAGAAGCCCAAGCGCACCAACCCCGTGGCCACGTACCGCTCCTCCAGCACCGGCAGGGTCTGGCGCGCAAACGCACCGCAGTACGGGCACTGGAAGTCCGAGTACTCGAGGATGGCGATGCGCGCTCCGGCCTGACCAGCCAGATGTGTCGGCGCCAGTGGAATCGAATCGGTCGGCAACGGCGCGGGCTGACGTAGCGGCGGATTCGCCGTACGAAGTGCGCCGACGTGTTGCTCGAGCACACGGATCTGGGCGACGAGCGCCGCGTGTGCGTGCTCGAGAGC
>JBEBGG010000341.1:0-1718 GCA_040081555.1 Vicinamibacterales bacterium | reverse complement strand
GAACGCTGGGGTTCTACTGGTTTCGCTCGAGGAGCATCTGCAGAGCCGCCAAATCCTTGCGATTTGCACGGCGCATGGCGCTAGCCATGAATGGCGCAAACAGTCGTGAGAATCCGGCCGGTGTTCCACGGTTCCGCAGTGTCATCCGGGTGGCGTCGCTCCCTGCCGAGTCCCATGTATACGTCGTCTCCATCGGAAAGGGACCTTCCGCAGTCCGCATCACCAGTCGACGGCCGGGAACGAACTCCACGATTTCATACGTGTAGGCGATGCGGCGGCCGAGAAAATGCGCGACGAATGCGACTTTCGAGCCGACGTGCAAGGGTGGCGGCGTCTTCCACTCGACCGATTTGATGTTCACGTACCATTCGGGCGCATTTGTGGGGTCGGCGGCATACGCCGCGACTTCGTCAGAGGGCCGGTGAATCACGGCCTCGGTCGACACGTCGACATTCATCGCTTATCTCGCTTTCATCCCCGTCATCACCCGTGCCAGTGTCTCGAGCAGCGAAGTCCACCCGCCGCGGTGAAGGTCGCGTTGTTCACCGGTGGCGAATCGCTCGTGCGTGAGCGTCACGAGCGTGCGCTGGTCAGTCACGTGCGCGAATTCCACGGTGACGAGGGTGTCTCCTGCCGGCTCGCTCTGCCACGTAAACACGAGGCGCGTCGGTCGTTCGATCACGAGGTATTCGCCGATATGTGCGATCTCCTGGCCTCTCCCTTTCATCACCACCCGGAACCGGCCGCCAACAACCGGGTCGCTTGCGGCTTCGACCGAAATGTCGGGCGCCGGACTCATCCACTGGGCCATCGTCGCCGCATCTAGCCATGCATCGAATACGGCAGCGATGGGCCCCGGGATTTCGCGCTCGACTGTGAGCGTATAGCGCTCGTCCATCTCTTCAGTTCCTCGCTTTCGCTCTGAAGTGTGCCGCCAGGGCGTCGAGACGTTCGGTCCAGAACCGTCGATGGTGGTGCAACCACCGCTCGGCTTCGGTGAGTCGCGCAGGGACCACCTCGATGAAATGCTCGCGTCCTGCTACACGGCGGCGCACGAGGCGCGCCCGCTCGAGGACCGCCACGTGCTTTGACACGCTGTTGAGTGAGAGACGATACCGCTGGGCAAGATCGGTAACGCGCGTCTCGCGGGCTTCCGAAAGATGAACAAGCATTTGACGCCTGGTGCGATGACTGAGCGCAAAGAATGCCTCGTCGAGGCCACGCTGAAGATATTCACCCATCTGGCTAAATATCATACGACGGACGAGCGAGGTCAGACAATCACTGGCTCGGTGATCGGCTTGGGGTCTGACCTACGGAGTCTTCTCGAAGTCGAGCGCCTGGACGAGACGACGCGCGAAGTCGACTGAGGAGACACGCGGATGGCTGCCTCGGTGGACTTCCAGTGCCCATCGAGCCTCCTCGACTTGCCGGACGAACGCGCGCGTGTCGCGATACGACGACGCCTGGTTGGCGAAGTTCCGTGCGTCCTTGTGAATTCGGCCGAGGCGCAACGCCGCTGGCACGCGGCGGTGGCAGGCGCATGCGGCCGTGTCCGATGCCAGGCCACAATATGTGCGCGTGAACGAAGGTGATGGCCGCGCGTGCGTGCTGCAGGCGCTTGCGGAAGAGTGCTGGCGTGATCCCCAAGGTGTCGGCTGCCTCAGGTCCGGGAAGGTCGAGAATCTCGCCCACGACGTACGCTAGCCGGTGTGGCC
>JBEBGG010000340.1:0-1718 GCA_040081555.1 Vicinamibacterales bacterium | reverse complement strand
TTCCCCTCGTCGCGAGCCGTTCCACGCGGCTTGGCCCAGCGTGCCTGGGCGGCCCGACGGAGTGCCTCACTTCGTTCCTCGGGTGCGACATTCCGCCACCGCGCAGCGCCGAGCCCAACGGCCTGGCGTTTTATTGGCGATGGGGAAAGTTTCCGACTCGCGATGTCGAGCATCTCCAAGGCGAGATCGAGCAGGACCTCCGGCGGAAGTCCCGTCTGTCGCATGATCCGCCGGAGCGTCATCGTTCGTCTGACGCCCAGGCACGTCGCCAATTCTGATGAAACGTGTCCGCTTGCTGGGGGGCTGTTTTTCGCTGTTGACATGCGTAAGCTCGTAATGCTAAACCAATCCTAGTTCCGACAACACCAGCGCGGGAGGTTCTCCATGGCCTGCGGCTTCGTAGTCAGATTCACGCGACGCGTGAGTGTGATGGTGTTCACGGCTCTCCTTCTCTGGCCCACACTGGCATTCGCCCAGTCTCCTTGGGAGCGCGCCGCGAGCAATCTTGAACGTACGTTCACTGGTCCGTTGGCGCGCTCGCTTGCGCTGGTGGCCATCGTGCTCGGTGGACTGATGTTCATGTTCGGAGAGGCCGGCGCCAAGCGCCAGATCTCCGGCATCGTCTTCGGCGGCGGACTGGCGCTGTTCGCGGCGCAGTTCCTCGTCTGGTTGTTCTGAAACGTCCGTAAGGTTTGCGGAGGTGCGGGCATGCCTGATCGCCCGACGTACCGGCCCGTGTACAAGGCGCTGCATCGTCCCCTGACAATCTGGGGCGTCGACAGGCGTCTGTTCTTCCTGTCACTCCTGCTCGGGGCGGCGACGTTCAACCTGTTCTACTCGTTCCTCGCCGGCCTGCTCATGGCCGGCGGGCTGTACGGGTTTGCCCTGTGGGCGACGGCACGCGACCCGGAGATGCTCCGGATTCTACTCGCTTCGTCGAAGGCGCGGAGACGGTACGACCCCGGAAAGCACGATCGCGTGAATATGGAGGTGACGCCGTGGTGAGCGTTGGCCGCATCCTCCGCGACTACCGGGACGCAGGGAGTGTGAACGGGCTCTTGGCGCTGTGGGGGTTCGTCGACGACTCGACGTTCCTGACGAAGGCCGGTCATGTCGGCGTCGTCTATCGCCTTCGCGGCGTGGACTACGAAGGGCTGTCGCATCCGCAACGTCAGGCCCTCGTGCATCGCTTTGAAGCCGCACTTCGGCTTCTCGACGAGCACTGCCGGGTCTACCAGTACCTGCTGAAGCGCACGGTCGGCCCATTCGTCGCCACGCCGTGCGAAGCACCGATCGCCAACGAGGCGATTCAGCGGCGGGCGGCGTACCTGAACGGCCGCCGGCAGGACCTGTACGACCTGTCGCTCTATCTCGTGCTGCTCTACGAAGCGCCCCATGTCGTGAGACGAAGGACCGAGATTCGCCGGTTCTGGCAGGCGCCCGGCGAGGCGCTCCGCGCCTGGCTGTCGAAGGACCAGGCACTCCAGCTACTCGAATCGGAGCTGGACCGAGCCATCGGGACGCTCCACCACAAGGCGCAGGGGTTCGAGGTCCAGATCGGGGAATTCGGTCCCGTGCGGCTGGAGAAGTCGGCGGCGTTCCGATTCTTCCGCGAACTCTTGAACTATTCCCCGGCTGTCGTCGATTCCGCGCGACTCGCGTACGACACACACCTCGACTACTTCGTGTCGGATTCGGCGGTGGACTGCCACCGCGAT
>JBEBGG010000172.1:0-6929 GCA_040081555.1 Vicinamibacterales bacterium | reverse complement strand
CTCAATCGTGCGCTGCGCGTCGACCATGCTGACAAACCAGTGCTCGTTGAGGCACTCGTCGCGAAACGTCCCGTTGAAGCTTTCGATGTAGGCGTTCTCAACCGGCCGCCCGGGTCGGATGAAGCGCAGCGTGACGCCGTGCTGGTAGGCCCAGGCATCGAGCACGCGGCCCGCAAACTCTGGCCCGTTGTCCACCACGATGATCGCCGGCAGACCGACGGTGGCAGCCAGCCGGTCCAGCACGCGGGCCACGCGGACGCCAGGGAGCGACCGGTCCACTTCGATCGCCACGCATTCGCGCGTGTAGTCGTCGACAATGTTGAGCGTCCGAAAGCCCCGCCCATCCGCGAGCGTGTCCACGGTGAAGTCCATCGACCAGCGCATGAGGCGCCGCGTCGGCGTCGGCAGCGGGACGCGCTCGCCGACCGTCAGGCGCTTGCGTCGGCGGCGCCGCACCTGCAGGCCGGCGGCCCGGTACAGGCGATGCACGCGCTTATGATTCACATGCAGCCCTTCGCGAGCGAGCAGCACGTGCAGCCGGCGATACCCGAAACGGGCCCGCCCCGCGGCGAGCGCCTGCAGGCGCGCCAGCACCGTCGCGTTCGTGGTCGTGGGGCGCGGCTGGTAGCGCCAGCTCGCCGTGCTCAGTCCGACGACGCGACAGGCGCGCCGCAGGCTCGTGCCGCGCGTCTGCAGCCACCCCACCGCCTCGCGCCGAGCCGTGGGGGTCACCATTTTTTTGCGACGACCGCCTTCAGCGCCTGGAGGTCGAGCGTCTGCTCGGCCACGATCTGCTTCAGGCGACGATTCTCGTCCTCGAGCTGCTTGAGCCGCTGCATCTCGCTGAGCTCCATGCCGCCGAATTTCGCCTTCCAGCGGTAGTACGTCTGCTCGGTGATGCCGTGCGTGCGCACCACGTCGGCGACCTTCCGGCCGGCCTCGCCCTCGCGCACGATGGCCAGGATCTGCTCGTCGGTGAACTTGCTCCGTTTCATCGGTCCTCCTCGAACGGAGGACTCGCATTTTACGCGGGGCGGATTACGGGGGGCAGGTCAAACGCCTTGCGCGCGGTTGCTTGTTCAGGGGACATGAAGCCAGGCGTACCCCACGCGCCGCCGGTGAGCGTGAGCGACTCCAGTGTCGTGTGCCTTGCAATCCCGAGGTCGATCAGCACGGCATTTCCAGACGTGGACAACATGATGTTTTGCGGCTTGATGTCTCGGTGAACGATTCGATACGGGCGTGCCCAGAGGGCCTCGACTGCATCGGCGATGTCGTGCCCGATTCGTGCGACTTGTTCGAGCGGCATGCCAATGCCTGGGGTGGTCGCCCGGCTGGCGAGTGTGACCCCATCGATGAATGTGGTGCAGACGTATCGGCACTGATCTCCACGTATGGTCACCGTGCCATGCCCGTCTAGCGTCACGATTGTTGGTCGGGCAATATGCTCGAGTGCTTCAACCTCGCGCGCCGTTCGCTCTTCCACCTGCGCGGCGGCATCAGGAACATAAATCTTCAGTGCGCCCACACTGCCATCGAGCCGCTCCGCACGGAACACGGCCCCCTGACCGCCAGCGTAGACAGATGCCGCCCTGGAGTACACACCAGGAAACGCGGCGAGGATCTCGCCGTCATCGAGAGGCGGATTGAATCGTGGCATGGGAAGCCCGACGGAAAGCGTAGCGTAGCCCAGGCGTGAGGTGTTGGCCACTGTCCCAGCCAGGTGTTCCAGCGTGCACTCATTCCACTTGAAGGGCCCTTTGCTGGCTCCTGCCCGTGTAAGACATAGCCAACAAAGGCTACAACGTAGGTGGTGAGATCAGCACCTCCCTGGGCTATCCGTTCCGTTCCAGGCCCCAGAGTTTCGAAGGCCCCGCGGGAACCTCCTGGCTGGCGGGCTAGCGTTCCACCAAGACGTCAGACACAATTGGCCCGGTCGGCCGGGTGTGCACTGCTCAATCCGCCGACGTGCGTGACCAAGAATCGTACCGCCTCCCAATACCTATGGCCTCACACGAACGCCCCCACACGAACGCCGCCGCCGACCCGAAGGGTAAGGACCTGTTTATCGTCGATAACAGCGTCTCCGGCTGGACTGCTCTCCGGTACCTTGAGGAGTGGTCGGCCATTGCTCGGGCCTTCGATGTAGCGACGGGGTTCTTCGAAATCGGCTCGCTGCTGGCCCTCGACGGCAAGTGGCAGGCCCTCGACAAGATCCGCATCCTGATGGGCGCGGAGATGACCCAGCGCACCCGCCGAGCGCTACTCGACGCGGTAAAGGCACGAGCTGTGGAGGCCTTGGATGCCAGCATCGAGGCCGAGAAGGCGGTCAATCCGTTCCTTGGCGGTGTGCCAGGCATCCTCGAGGCACTCCGTAGTCGTCAGATCGAGTGTCGCGTCTACGACAAGGACAAGTTCCACGCCAAGACGTACATCACCCACGCGAAACTCGAGGTCGTTGGTTCGCAGGCCCTGGTAGGGTCCAGCAACTTCACCGGGCCAGGTCTGACGGAAAACATCGAACTGAACGTTCAGATCCAGAGCGCCCGTGAAGTTGCCCAACTCCAGGAGTGGTTTGAAACGCATTGGAATGAAGCCAGCGAGGTGACCGAAGCGGTCATCGATGTTGTCGAGCGTCACACGCGTCTCTACTCGCCGTTCGATGTCTACGCCAAAGCGCTGCAGGAATACTTCCGTGGCCACGAGCTGACAGCCACCGAGTGGGACGAAACTCGATCGCGGATGTATCCACGGATCGACCGCTACCAGAAGGAAGCTTACTGGGCGCTCATGAAGATTGCGCGCCAGCACGGGGGAGCGTTCCTCTGCGACGGCGTGGGCCTCGGAAAGACGTTCGTCGGGCTGATGCTCATCGAGCGCCTTGTACTGCACGAGGGCAAGCGGGTCGTGCTCTTCGCTCCGAAAGCGGCGAAGGAAGGAGTGTGGGAACCACATCTCCGCGAGTGGCTTCCACACATCGGAGGGGTCAGTGGCGGCGCTGACTTCAGCAACCTAGCGGTGTTCAGTCATACCGATCTCGGCCGCAAGGGTGACTTCCCAGAACGGTTCCTACGGATTGCGGATCTCGCCGACGTCGTGATCATCGACGAAGCCCATCACTTCCGGAATCCAGGAAGGCAGGGCGACGAAGAGGGCGACGTCGAACCGTCTCGCTACTATCGGTTGTTCGACCTCCTCGACAACAGTGTCCGCCCGAAGACGCTGTTCATGCTCACCGCCACGCCGATCAACAACCGACTGAGCGACTTTCGTCATATGGCAGAGCTCTTCACGCGCCGCGACGAGGCGTACTTCGCCAGGACTCTTGGGGTTAACAACCTGAGCGCCCACTTCGCCCAGATGGAGAAGGCGCTCAGGAATCGCGTCGGGCACGACACTACTGATGCGACCGAACAGGTGACCGAGGTGCAGGAGATTCTGTCCGCAGACACGATCTTTCGGCATCTGGTTGTCCAGCGAAGCCGGGCTTACGCCCGCGAAAGCCAGGTCCGCGAGTCTGGCAGGGCCGCCGTATTTCCAGAGCGAAAGGCGCCACAAGTGGCCGCGTACTCCATCCGGAAGACTTACGGCCGTCTGCTGGACATGTTCGAGAACGCGTTCACGAAGAAGAACCCCCTCTTCGCGCTCCCCATGTACTACCCATTGGCTTGGTACGTCGGACCGGACAAGGCCATCAATCCGTTTGAGGAAAACCGGCAGAAGCAGGTCGTTGGCCTTATCCGAACGAACTTCCTCAAGCGCTTCGAAAGTTCCGTTGTGGCGTTCGAGCTCTCATGCGACCGCTTGCTCAGGAAATTACTGGCCTTCGTCGAAATCCACAGCGAGACCACGACTGAAAGGCGGAAGCTGGAACACTGGAAGTCAGAGAATGCAGAGACGCTCGGCTACGTTCAGCAACGGCGGCTGGATCTGTGGAGGGAGGACGACGACGAGTCCGAGGACGACGACATCGTTCCGCAGGAAATGCTCGACGACGTCCAGCGTCTGGCTCGCGATACGTACGACGTTTCGGCGATGCTCGCCGAGACGTTCCGCGACCTGGATCAGCTCGTTCACTTCCTTGGCGAAGCCAGACAATTCGAACCCCAGCACGACGACAAGCTCCAGAAGCTGATTCGCTTGCTGAAGTCGAAGGAACTAGCCGGCGAGAAAGTTCTGATCTTCACAGAATTCGCCGACACTGCCCGCTACCTCAAGCGCCAACTAGATGAGGCCGGCATCTCTGGGGTAGGACAGGTCGACAGCGCGACGAAGACGAACCGAGCGGAAGTGATCCAGCGATTCGCGCCCTACTACAACGGTATGTCCTCGGCAGCGCTTGCTCATAAGGGGCGCCCGGAGACCCGCGTTCTCATCTCCACCGACGTCCTCTCCGAAGGCCTGAATCTCCAGGACGCCTCGCGGATGATCAACTACGACATCCATTGGAACCCGGTTCGCCTAATGCAGCGGATTGGCCGTGTGGATCGGCGCATGAACCCCGAGGTCGAGAAGCGTCTCGTCGCCGACCACCCAGAGATCGCCTCGTCACGTGGGAAAGTGAGTTTCTGGAACTTCCTGCCCCCTGAAGAACTCAATGCGATCCTGACGCTCTACACGAAAGTGACGCAGAAGACGCTGCTGATCTCCAAGACACTCGGCATCGAGGGCAAGAAGCTGCTGACTCCCGAGGACGACTTTGATGCGCTGAGGGAGTTCAACCACGCCTACGAGGGCACCAAGACCGCTGTCGAGGACATGCACCTCGAATATCAGGCGCTGCTCCAAGCCGACGCGGAGCTCGAGTCGCGTCTCAAGCACCTACCGGGGGCGACGTTCAGCGGACGCAGGCGTCCAGCGAAGGGCGCGCGAGGAGTCTTCTTCTGCTACGCGCTCCCTGCTCTCGACAAGGAGGCTGGCGAGTTCACCGAGGAGGCAGGAACGACCCGCTGGTACCTGTACGATCTGGACCGCGACGCGATCCTGGAAGACCCCGGCGAGATCGTCGTCAGCATTCGCTCCAGGCCCGACACGCCGCGAAGGACCACCGCCGAAGAGAAGATCCTCGTGGAGCTCCGCGCCAAGGTCGAGAAGCACATCAAGAACAGCTACCTGAAGCGGGTCGACGCGCCCGTCGGGGTCAAGCCGGCGCTGCGGTGCTGGATGGAACTCAGCGAGAGCTGAGCCGATGCCGACCAACCACCGCGCCAAGCTCGCCACCATCAAGCGCTTCGATCAGCTCATCGCCTACCTGCGCGACGAGATGGGTTGGCCCATCGCCCGCGACTCCTTCGAGGACGTGGACGACCTCTTCTACGAGTTCACCGCCGACGAGCTTGGTATCGAGCCCAAGACGGCCGCCAAGATCCAGGAGATCAAGCGCCTCCGCCCGCTCTCGCCGAAGCAGCCCTGGGGCATCTTCTTCGTCAAGTTCGAGCCGAAGAAGCTTCCCGTCGTCGCGCTGCGCCGCATCCTGAGCCAGGTGGCGCTCAAGAAGCGCGCCTCTGCCAACAGCGCCGAGCGCGCCGCCTGGGCCGCGGACGACCTGCTCTTCGTCTCCAATTACGGCGAGGGCGACGAGCGGCAGATCAGCTTCGCCCACTTCTCCCGGGCGCAGGACGGCCACGACCTGCCGACACTCAAGGTGCTCGGTTGGGACAACCGCGACACCGCGCTGCACCTCGACGCCGTGGCCCGCGAGTTGAGCGAGCACCTCGCATGGCCCGAGGACGACGATGACGCCGAAGCCTGGCGGACGCGCTGGCGCGCCGCCTTCACTGTTGGCCACCGCGAGGTCGTCACCACCTCGACGGAACTGTCGATCCGGCTGGCCCAGCTGGCCCGCAGTATCCGCGACCGCATCAAGACCGCGCTCGCCATCGAGACCGACAACGGCCCGCTCACCCGGCTGATGAAGGCGTTTAAGCAGGCGCTGGTCCACGACCTCGACGCCGACGGCTTCGCCGACATGTACGCGCAGACCATCGCCTACGGCCTGCTCTCGGCGCGCATCGCCGACCCGCACAAGAAGACGGCCGACGACTTCGCGGCCCACATGCGCACGAACCCCTTCCTGCGTGAGCTGATGGAGACCTTTCTCCAAGTCGGCGGGCGGCGCGGCAAGGCGGGCGGACCGGGCATCGACTTCGACGAGCTAGGCGTCTCCGAGGTCGTCGAACTGCTCGACGACGCCAACATGGAGGCCGTCGTCCGCGACTTCGGCGACAGGAACCCAGAAGAAGACCCGGTCATCCACTTTTACGAGCTCTTCCTCAAGGAGTACGACGCCAGGAAGCGGATGCAGCGGGGCGTCTTCTACACCCCACGCCCGGTCGTCTCCTACATCGTGCGGTCGGTGGACGAGCTGCTGCGCACCGAGTTCGGCCTCGCCGACGGTCTGGCCGACACGACCAGCTGGGGCGAGATGGCGAAGCGCTACAAGGACCTGAAGATTCCAGAGGGCGTGTCAGCCGACCAAGACCTCGTCCAGATCCTCGACCCGGCCACCGGCACCGGCACCTTCCTCGTCGAGGTCATCGACCTCGTTTACAAGACGCTCGCCGCCAAGTGGAAGGCGCAGGGCCACGGGGAGAAGAAGGTCGACGCGCTATGGAACGAGTACGTGCCGAAGCATCTGATGACGCGCTTGTACGGCTACGAGCTGCTGATGGCGCCCTACGCCATCGCCCACTTGAAGATCGGCCTCAAGCTCCACGAGACCGGCTACCGCTTCGGCAGCGACGAGCAACGGCGCAAGTGGCTGCCGAAACTGACGTCGATGGAGACGATTGCAAGCTACTGTTTGACGGAGCCGGGGGCCGGGTCCGACGCCGCGAACTTAAAGACGAAGGCGGTGCGCGACGGCGATCACTACGTGCTGAATGGCGCGAAGGCGTTCATCTCGGGTGCTGGCGTGTCGGACGTTTATG
>JBEBGG010000339.1:0-1726 GCA_040081555.1 Vicinamibacterales bacterium | reverse complement strand
TCTCAGCGCACGGGGAGGCCATGTCCGTCGGCGAGCGCCAAGAAGGCCAACATCGCAGCGCTACTGAGTTGCACAAAGCCTCCCGTGTCTGCGACCCGAACGCACGGGACCCCGCTCCCCGGACGGATTTCCCTTGGCACAGCTTGCCACGCACGCGGCTGCACGGTGCTACGATTTCACGATGCGACACTACATCGCACGACCACCGACGCCGGCGCTCGCGAACGTCATCGAGTACGTCTGGGCGTCGGAGGGTGCGCCGGCACATGCCCAGGAACGCGTGGTTCCAACGGGCACGCTCGAGCTATTCATCAGCGTTGGTGACACCGATGGGCAAACCTCCGACCTCCTGGGCGGACGGCGGTTCTCCGGCGCGGGCGTTGCGGGGGCGTATCGCCGCTCGTTCACGTTCGAGACGCGGGAGAACGCGTCGGTCGTCGGGGTTCATTTCAAGCCGGGCCAGGCGGGCGTCGTCCTCGGCGTACCGCCCGGCGATCTGATGGATCGGCATTTAGATCTTGAGGACCTCTGGGGTCGCCGCGCGTTAGAGCTTCGCGATCGGCTGTGTTCTGCGACCACCACCTCGGAGCGCTTCGCGATTCTCGAAGCCGAGCTCGTCTCGCGCCTCGATGGGCGCCGCGTCCATCCTGTTGTCAGGTACGCGCTCAACGTGCTGGCGCGCCCGGATGCGCGCGTCGGTGACATTGCGAAGGTCACCGGTCTCACGCAACGTAGGCTGATCGAGCTGTTCACGGCGACGGTGGGGATCACGCCCAAGCGATTTGGTCGGGTTCTCCGGTTCCATCGCGCGACCGCACTCGCCCGGAACTCTGCCCTCGATTGGACGCGCGTCGCACATCAGAGTGGCTACTACGACCATGCGCACCTGATCCGGGATTTCCGCGAGCTCGGGGAGATGACGCCGACCGATCTGCTGCGCGCCAGCGTGCACGTCAAAGAGAGCCACCAGCTCGCGATCGTGTAGCTGTAAATTTCGTCCAATCCCGCCGCGCGGCGCCGCGCTAAGCTGCGTGCATGGCACCTGTCCTCGCTTTTTTCGTCGCACAGGCCACGGTCCGTGGCATCACCACCGGTCGAGCACAGGCCCTCGTGGGCCTCGGAATCGCGCTGATCGGCGCGATCGTCGGTGGGCTGGCGCTGGCCCGCTCTGCCGGTGACTCGCGGCGAATCCGCGGCCTTGTGGCCGTGATCGCGGGACTGATCGGCACGATCCTCAGCGGGATCCACCTGGCCAACGCCACTGGTGCGATCGGCACGGGTTCCGGGAAGCTCGGGGCGATCGTGGCTCTCGTGGTGGGCCTGATCGGCGTGGCCCTCGGCGGGCTGGCGGTCGCCCGCGCCCGAGGGCCGCACTGAGGCTACTTCTTCGCGGCGGGCTTTGCCGGGCCCGGCGGCCCTTGGCGTCGTCGATCCACGCGCCAACCTGACTCGCCATCGCTGGCAGCATGCCCGCCAGCGGCATCGGAACAGGCTGCGAGAACGCCTGGTACAGCCACGCCGCCACGCCGAGTGACGGAACGAGATGCGTCAGGGGCCGAAACGTGCGATGGGGGAGGTTGTGCCAGATGCCGGCCGCCGCCGAGACACCGGCGGCGTTCCAGAGCGATGTGGCGACGAACACCGCGCGCGGATCGATCACAGCAGTAGCCCGGACGCAATATAAGCGGGAACGGGTTCGCAGAGCGCCCCGTCGACGCGGACGACA
>JBEBGG010000171.1:0-7063 GCA_040081555.1 Vicinamibacterales bacterium | reverse complement strand
GCCATCGCAAGCGAGCCCCCAATCAGCCCGAGCCCAACGATGCCAACGCTCCGAAACACCGGAGGTGCAGTCACTACTGGCCCCAACTCTTCCTCGGAGCCGGCTCGAGACAGATGGAACGGCCGATCGCCGGCGCAATGATTCGAAGTTCTGCCATCAGATGGTCGAACTGCGCCGGGAACATCGACTGCGCACCGTCGCTGAGCGCCTGTGGCGGATCGCAGTGCACTTCGATGATCAGGCCGTCGGCGCCTGCGGCCACCGCCGCGCGGGCCATGGCCGCCACCATGTCCCTACGCCCGGCACCATGACTCGGATCAGCGATCACCGGTAGGTGGCTCAACTTCTTCACGACCGGGATCGCCGAGATATCCATCGTGTTGCGCGTCGCGGTTTCAAAGGTGCGAATACCGCGCTCACAGAGCACGACGTCCATGTTGCCGCCGCTCAGCACGTACTCGGCGGAGAGCAGCCACTCCTCGATCGTCGCCGAGATGCCGCGCTTCAGGAGCACGGGCTTGCGCGTGCGACCCAGCTCCCTGAGCAGCGTGAAGTTCTGCATGTTTCGCGCCCCAACCTGGAACATGTCGCAGTAGCGCTCGACCACCGCAATCTGGCTGACATCCATGACCTCGGACACCAGCGCGAGACGCTCGTCTGTGGCCGCGTCCCGCAGCATGCGCAAGCCTGCTTCGCCCAGCCCCTGAAAACTGTAGGGCGAGCTGCGCGGCTTGAAGGCGCCACCCCGAAAGATCTTGGCGCCCGCGCGTTTGACCGCCGCCGCTGCGGCACGCACCTGCGGCTCACTCTCCGCCGAGCACGGCCCCGCTATCACGATCACTTCGTCACCACCGATGCGCACATCACCCACAGTGACGATGGTCGGTTCGGCTCTGAAGGTGCGACTCGCCAACTTGTACGGCTCGGTAATCCGGACGACTTCCTTCACGCCGTCCATCATCTCGAGGCGCGCCGTGTCAGGCTGGCCCTGGCCCACCGCACCGAGCACGGTGCGCTGCTCGCCAGTCGACCGATGGACATCCATGCCCATCTCCACCAGACGCGCGACCACCTGTTCCACCTGGGCGTCCGACGCCCGCTCTTCCATTACGACGACCATGGCATTGCTCCGTCCGGCTGAAGCCGGGCACTACGTCCGCTCGGGCTCCGTCTCGTCATGCACCACTCGCCGTTCGAGGCGACGCGCCTCATCGATGATGCGTTCAAACAGTCGCGCAATCGCATCAGGGCCCAGCGGGCCTTCTGCCGCAATCGCGCGCACATGACTCAACACGTCCTTCTCCCGGTTGGGTTGATAGACCTCAATCCCCTGCTCCTTCTTGAGGCGGCCAATCTCGCACACACAGCGTGCCCGCTCATTCAGCAGACGGACGAGGACCTCGTCCACGCGATCGATGTCTTTGCGCAAGTCGTCGAGTGTCATGGGGCTAGGAACGCGCGGTGACGCACGCGGCCTTGAGCGCGCGCACGTAGGTTTCAATCCGGTCGATGAGCCCAGGCGAACCACTCGCCTCGGCAATGAGAGACACCAGGGCACTGCCGACCACGGCGGCATCGGCGTAGGCGCCCACTTCCGCCACGTGGGCCGGCGTCGAAATCCCGAAGCCGAGGGCAATCGGCATGGTCGTGTGCTGCCGAATGCGCTTCACCATCTCCTCAGCGCCGGTGGCTACCTGGTCGCGAGCCCCAGTGACCCCAAGGCGCGAGATGCCGTAGAGGAAGCCTCGTCCGAGCGCCGACGCCTTGCGGATCCGTTCGTCGGTGGTCGTCGGACTCAGCAGGAAGATCGTGTCCAGCTTGTGCCGGTCAAGCGCCGCCCTGAACTCGTCGGCTTCTTCGACAGGCAAGTCGAGGACCAGCACGCCATCGACGCCGGCGTCGGCCGCCGCGGCCGCAAACCCCTCAAAGCCGAGCCGACAGATCGGATTGGCATAGCTGAAGAGCACGATCGGCGCCGAGATCGTCTGGCGTATCTCACGAATCATCTTGAGCACGCCGCGCAGGCTGGCGCCGGCAGCCAGCGCCCGTTCGGTGGCGCGCTGAATCACCGGGCCATCAGCCAACGGATCCGAAAACGGCACGCCGACTTCGAGCACGTCGGCGCCAGCGCGGTCCAGCGCCATCAGGATCTCAGCCGAGCGCGCCAAGTCCGGATCGCCGGCCGTCGTGTAGGTGACCAGACCCGGTTGCCCTTCCGCCTTCAACCGGGCGAAGCGTTCAGCGATGCGCGACATACTTCTCCATGGTGTGCACGTCCTTGTCGCCTCGGCCCGAAAGATTGACCAGCACGACACCGTGCGTGCCCAACTCCTTGGCCACGATCCCGGCATGCGCGACGGCATGCGCGGACTCGAGCGCGGGCAAGATCCCCTCAAGGCGGGCCAGCGTCTGAAACGCCTCAATCGCCTGCGCGTCTGATGCGTAGGCGTACTCCGCACGCCCCAACGCTCGGAGCCAGGCATGCTCAGGCCCGATGGCCGCGTAGTCGAGGCCTGCCGACACAGAATGCGTCAGCTCGATATTCCCGTCGGCGTCTTGCAGCACGAAGGTGCGCGTGCCCTGCAACACGCCCGGGCTGCCACCGGCAAACCTCGCCGCGTGGCGGCCACGAACAATCGCTTCCCCGCCCGCCTCGACGCCAATCAACCGCACCTGCCGGTCTTCCATGAAGCCATCAAAGATGCCGATGGCATTGCTGCCGCCGCCCACACATGCCACAACCGCGTCAGGCAGCCGCCCCACCATCTCGACGATCTGGTGACGCGCCTCGCGTCCAATGACGGATTGAAACTCGCGCACCATCAGGGGGTACGGATGCGGCCCGAGCACGGAGCCGAGCAGGTAGTAGGTATCGCGAACATTGGTCACCCAGTCGCGCATCGCCTCGTTGATCGCGTCCTTGAGTGTCTTGCTGCCGGCATCGACGCCGATCACTTCGGCGCCGAGCAACCGCATGCGCACGACATTCAACGCCTGCCGCGCCATGTCGTCGGTTCCCATATACACATGGCAGTCCAGCCCAAGCAGCGCACAGGCCGTCGCCGTCGCGACACCGTGCTGCCCCGCGCCGGTCTCGGCCACGATGCGCCGCTTGCCCATGCGCACCGCCAGCAAGGCCTGCCCCAGCGCATTGTTGATTTTGTGCGCGCCGGTATGTGTGAGATCTTCCCGCTTCAGAAAGATCCGGGCGCCACCATGTAGCGCCGTGAGCCGCCGAGCTTCGTAGACCGGGGTCTCGCGCCCGACGTAGGTCGTCAGCAGACGCGTGAGCTCGGCAAGGAATACGGGATCCTTGCGCGCCTCGAAAAAGGCCAGCGTCAGCTCCGCGACCGGTTCGACCAGTGTCTCCGGCACGAACGCACCGCCATATTCGCCAAAATAGCCGCGCGAATCTGGATCACGGCGACCCATCACGAGTGAAGTTGTCATAACACCTGCACCGCCTGAAAGAGGGCGCGGATCTTTCCGTGATCCTTCAGCCCCGGCGCCGACTCGACGCCTGAAGACACATCGATACCAAACGGCCTCACCTGACGGATGGCCGCTGCCACGTTCTCAGCGTTCAGACCACCGGCGAGCACAATCCGCCGCTCCCTGGCGAGCCGCGCCGCGGCCGTCCAATCCGCCTTCTGCCCTGTGCCGCCACGGCGCTGCGGGTCGAAGGCATCCACGAGCAGGGTCACACTCGAGGGCCAGTCCTTCGCCTGCTCCAACTGGTGGCTCACGGCCTTGATTGTGGGCCGTGACAACCGGCTGGCAAACCCACGGTCTTCGTCGCCGTGCAACTGAACCGCGCTCAAGCCTGCCGCCGCGGCGGTCTCTTCGATCTCCTCGAGCGACTGGTTCACGAACACGCCAACCGTCGTCACAAATGCCGGCACATCCCGCGTGATTCGCCGCGCCTGCCCGACACTGACCTGACGCGGGCTTCCGGCCCAGAAGATGAATCCGATGGCCTGCGCGCCGGCCGCCACCGCGGCCTGCGCGTCTTCACTCCGCGTGACGCCGCAGATCTTGACCATCATACCGAGGCCTCCCGGAGCAGCGCGCTCAGGGCCGCTCTCGGATCGGGATCCGTCATGAAACGCTCGCCGATGAGAAACGCCCGATAGCCAAGCGCTGACAGATGACGAAGGTCGTCCGCCGTCTTGAGTCCGCTCTCGCTGACCGCCACGACGCCGCCCGGCATCCTGGCGATGAGCATGTCTGAGGCGCGCACATCCACGGCCAACGTGTGGAGGTTGCGATTGTTCACACCGACAACCGGCGCTCCGCAGCCAATCGCCACGTCCAGCTCTGGCGCGCTGTGGACCTCAACCAGCGTGTCCAGGCCCAGTTCGGCGGCGCGCGCCAAGAGCGCCGTCAACTCGGCCGCCGACAGTGCCGCGACAATCAGCAGCACGGCATCGGCCCCGGCCGCACGTGCCTCGAACAACTGGTAGTCGGTGACGATGAAATCCTTCCTCAGGAGCGGCGTGCTCACAGCCGCGCGCACCGCCTCGAGATGCGCCAGCGAACCATCGAAGAAGGCCGACTCGGTGAGCACCGAGATGGCCGCGGCTCCAGCGTCCGCATACGCACGCGCGATGTCTACCGGGTGGTAGTCGGCCAGCAGCACGCCGCGCGAGGGCGAACGTCGCTTGCACTCGGCGATGACATTGACGCGGTCGCGCCTCGACAGCGCTTCGCGAAACACGCCGGGCCTGGGCATCCGCTGCTCCGCACGCCTGGCGAGGTGCGCAAGCGACTCCCGTGCCATCCGCGCCTCTACCGTCTTGCGCGTGGCGGCGACGATCGTGGCCAGTAGATCCGCGGCTAGCGGCTGGCGACTGGCGTGTGGGATGGGCGACGTCATGACACGGAGCCAGCTCGGACGCCAGAGCCCGACAGCGTCACCAACGCGTCAAGCGTGCGACGCGCCTCTTTGCGGTCGATCGCAGCACCGGCCATGCCGACGCCGTCCTTGAGGGAACTGGCGGCACCCGCGATGAAGAGCGCCGCGCCGGCATTGAGCACCACCACGTCCCTGGCCGCGCCCCGCGCACCATCGATCACGCCGCCGATGATCGCCGCGTTGTCAGCCGCCGAGCCCCCCTTGAGCGCATCGGGTGAGCTCTTGGGCAGTCCGGCATCCGCCGGATGCAGATAGAACGTCTTCACCGATCCGTTGCGGCATTCGGACACTTTGGTGTAGCCGGTGTTTGAAATCTCGTCGATGCCGTCGGCGCCATGGACAACCCACGCATGCGTCGACCCCAGCATCGCGAGCGACCGCGCGATCAGCTCGGTGAATTCCGGCCGCGGCACGCCGACGAGCTGCCGCGTCGCGTTGGCGGGATTGGTGAGGGGCCCGAGCAGGTTGAAGGCCGTGCGCACGCCGAGCGACTTGCGCACGGCTGCGGCATGGCGCATCGAAGGGTGGAATGTCGGCGCAAACAGAAAGCCGACCTTCGCGTCCTCTAGACACTTCGACACGACCTCCGGCGACGCCGTCACGGTCACGCCCAGCGCCTCGAACACATCAGCGCTGCCAGACATGCTCGACACCGACCGGTTGCCGTGCTTGGCCACGCGCACGCCGCAGGAGGCCACCACGATCGCCGCGCACGACGAGATATTGAACGTGCCGGAGCGGTCACCACCCGTGCCGCACGTATCGAACACCTGGTCGAAGGCCCGAGGCAATCGCACCGCGTGCTCGCGCATTGTCGCCGCCAAGCCAACGATCTCGGCCGGCCGTTCGCCCTTCATCGCGAGCGCGATCAGCAGGCCTGCCATCTGTGCCTCGGTCGCGCGGCCGGACATGATTTCGCCCATGGCACTGGCGGCTTCACCCCGTGTGAGGTTCTCCCGGCGATGGAGTTTCTCGAGCAGTGCGGGGAACATCAGTCAAGCCTGCCGTCGAGGAAGTTTCGCAGGATCCGCCGACCCTCGCCGGTGAGAATCGACTCAGGATGAAACTGAACGCCGTGCACCGGCAAGGTGCGGTGACGCAGGCCCATGATGATGCCATCTCCCTGGGTCCGGGCCGTCACCTCGAGCACGCCCGGTAACGTGTCCTGCGCGACCACCAGCGAGTGATAGCGCGATGCCTCGAACGGACCCACGATACCAGTGAACAGCCCACGGCCGTTGTGCTCGATCATCGACGTCTTGCCGTGCATCGGCGCTGCGGCGCGCACCACTGTACCGCCATACACCGCGCCGATCGCCTGATGCCCAAGACACACCCCGAGAATCGGCGTCTGGCCACCGAGCTGGCGAATGACCTCCATCATCACGCCGGCATCTTCGGGGCGTCCCGGCCCGGGCGACAGCACGATGCGCTCCGGCCCAAGCGCCGCGATCTCCCCAACTGTCGTGGCATCGTTGCGCACGACCCGCACGGCCGCACCCAGTTCCCCGAGGTATTGGACCAGGTTGTAGGTAAACGAATCGTAGTTATCGAGAACGAAGACCATGGTTACAGCCCCCCCTGCGCGAGGTCGAGCGCCCGCAACAGCGCACGCGCTTTGTCACGTGTCTCCTCGTACTCAGCCGTCGGGTTCGAGTCGATGACGACGCCCGCGCCCGCCTGCACGAAGGCCTTACCACCGGACATGATGATCGTGCGAATGGCGATGCAGAAATCGAGATTGCCGGCGAAATCAAGATAGCCGACCGCCCCGGCGTACAGCCCGCGGCCAGACGGTTCGAGGTCGTGGATGATCTGCATGGCGCGCACCTTGGGCGCGCCAGACACCGTGCCGGCAGGAAAGCAGGACACCAACGCGTCGAGCCGATCGCACTGGCTCGACAACCGCCCCTCCACCACCGATGTCAGATGCATCACGTGCGAGAAGCGCTCGAGCCCCATGAACTGCGGCACGTGCACCGAGCCGTACTCACACACCCGGCCGACGTCGTTGCGGCCCAGGTCGACCAGCATCACGTGCTCGGCGCGCTCCTTGTCGTTGCCCTTCAACTCCTCCGCCAGACGCAGGTCCTCATCCTCATTCTTGCCGCGCCGACGCGTGCCGGCGATCGGGTGCGTCTCAACCCG
>JBEBGG010000338.1:0-1762 GCA_040081555.1 Vicinamibacterales bacterium | reverse complement strand
GAGGGTGGGGCGCGCGAGGGACGATACGGCCGTGGAGGGCCGTGTGGAGGAGAGGATGTGTACTCGGGAGCGGCGACCCAGCGGGGAGAGTCGAGCGGCGCGTCAGCGCTCAGGGCGATGACGGCAAACTCCATCGAGAGGTGATAGGCGCGTTGGTGGAGGCTGGCGTTGCTCAGCCAGACCACTCGGTCGCTGTCGTGCGGGCGCTCGACCTCATCGTGGTCGTCCGCCTCGACCTGGTGCGCGTCGAGGTGTCGATGCGCGGCGAGCTGGTGATGATGGGCATCGCCCTCGTGCACGTGCTCCACCGGCATGGCGGCGGTGCCCGCCAGCCACGGGGCCAGGGCGAGCACGAGGAGAGCGCGGCAGAGCCGGGCGAACACGCGCCGATTATGTGTGGACGAAGCGCACAACGTCAACCATGGCCCGGCGCGTGTGCCGCTGATTGGCGCACTGATTGAGTGGGAGAACTTCGTCGAGCGGGCTACGGGAATCGAACTCGCCGCTGACCTGTGCAAGCGTTGTGCGGAAATCGCGCGCGCTGAGGCGAGCTGGTTAGCGTGAGGGTCGCTCCACACTGGGCTTGCGCGACAACTTCCGCTGCAGCGACCGTCGATGCATGCCGAGTTCGCGGGCGGCTTCAGAGATATTACCGCCGCAGTCGGTCAGCACCCGGTTCATATGCTCCCATTCGACCTGGGCGAGCGAGGGTGTGTCCATTGGGATGTCGCGTGGCCTGGCGGACAACCCGCGTTCGAAAGCGGCCAAGATCCGGTCCGCATCGGTCGGCTTGGTCAGGTAGTGAGCGGCACCGAGCCTGACCGCCTCGAGCGCGGTCGCGATGCTGCCGTAACCGGTCAAGACCACGACGGTCGTGGTCGGATCAATGGTCTTCAGCCCACGGACCACATCGAGGCCGGAATCGTCGCCCAGACGCAGATCCACAACCGCCATCTCCGGACTCTCGCGCCGCGCTGTCGCGATCGCCGCGGCGGCGTCGGCGACGCCAATGACGTCGTAGCCGCGCGATTCAAGCGCGGTCACGAGCACATGGCGGAACGCGTTGTCGTCTTCGACCACGAGGATAGTGGGGAGGATCTTGGCGCTCATGACGTCGCGGGCACGGGCAAGTGAAGCACGACCGCTGTGCCAGCTCCGGGCGTGGATTGCCAGTGCAACGATCCGCCCATCTGGCTGGCGAACGAGCGGGCCAGAAACAGGCCAAGCCCCAGACCGGCCCCCGGCGCCTTCGTGGTGAAGAACGGCTCCCCAGCATGCGCCGACTGCTGCTCGCTCATGCCGCGGCCGCAATCGATCACTTCAACGTCGACGGCCTGTTCCGCCGGTTGGATGCGAAGCGTGACTCGCTGATCGGGACTCGAGGCGTCGAAACCGTTGCGGACGAGCGCGATGATGGTCTGCCGCAGCGGTTCCGCCGGGACCCGGATCACCATCTGACGATCCGGCACGCTGATGTCGAGTCGACACGACAGCGACTCGCCAAGCCGATAGCGAACGTCGTCGACCAGCCGCGGGAGCGAGATTTCGGTCTCCTCCATCGATTCGGCAGAGGCGCGCCCACTCAGATGATCGAGCACGGTCTTGCAGCGTTCGACTTCAGCGCGAATCATCGCCGCGTACTGGGCGGCGCTGTCGGGAGCCTTGCCACCGTTGCGCAGCTGCTGGACGAGTTCGTTGGCGGCCGTGCTGATGGTGCTGAGCGGCGTGGCCAGTTCGTGCGCGGCGCCGGCGCCCAGTGACA
>JBEBGG010000170.1:0-7093 GCA_040081555.1 Vicinamibacterales bacterium | reverse complement strand
TCGATGGTGTGGTCACTGGCCGCGTGCTCGAAGGCGATGGCGTCACGCCGGTCGCGACCCAGGGCAATGCCGTGTCGTTTGCCAGCTCGGTCGGCGTCTTCGCGCGCCAGCAGAAGACGACCAGCAACGCGAGCGGCAACTTCACCTTCACGGGCGGCATCGGTCATCCGATTCCTCTGGCCGATTTCACGCTGACGTCGACGCACCCGACCGCGCAATTCCTGACGTCACCGGCGGCCGCCGGCCTCTTTGCCGACGGCCAGACCGCTGCCGCGCAGAACATCGTGTTCTCCGATACTGGCGTCCTCACCGGCATCGTGCGGCGGCACACCGGACTCCCTGTCGTGGGCGCATCGGTTGTCCTCGACGGCACGACACCTCGAACGACGGACGGCAACGGCCGGTTCTCGTTCGGTGGCGTGAGCCCGGGCACGCGGTTCCTCTCCGGAACGCTGCAGCACGGCCAGGGCTCGTCGCTGAGCATCGTCTCGAAGTCGATCACCATCGCCAAGGGACAGGCGGTCGACGACGTACTGCTGGTCGAGCCGACCGGGACCATCACCGGCACGGTGCGCGACTCGAACGAGAACATCCAGCCGACACGGCCAGTGACGCTGACCAAAGGCAACTTCCAGCGGTATGTGAACGCCACCGACACCGGCGGCCGCTTCACCTTCACGGATGTGCCGCTCGGGACGTTTACGGTCTCGAGCCCGGATCCAGCGAGCGGCTTCGTCGTCAGTCAGCAGGTGACCATCGCTGCCGCCGACCAGACGCAGGACGTCACGCTGCACTATCTCGGGAACGGCACCCTCACCGTCAACGTGACGCGAGCGGACGGTGGTGCGCTCAACCTCGCGGCATTGAACAACATCAACGCCCGGCTCGAAGTCAGTGTCGCGGGTTCCGGTGTGTCGACGCAGACCAAGACGATCACCAACGGCCAGGCCGTCGGTCCGCAGCTGTTCAATAACCTGCCGATCGGCCAGACCTACACGGTGACGGCGCTGCTGCGTCGCTCGGACTTCGGCGCGATCGTTCAGCGGGTCGGCACCTTCACGCTGCCTTCGACGTCGGCGTCCACGACGCTGGCCCTGCCTGCGTTCGGCCAGGTGAGTGCCCTGGTCGCCAAGCCGGGTGCCCCCGCGTTCACGACCGACCCGACCGAAACGATCAACGTCGCGCTGCTCAATGCGTCCGGCCAGCAGCTGATGAGCGGGGCCGTCAGCGCCGGAAACCCGAGCTTCAATTTCGAGGGTCTTGCGGCCGGATCGGCGTTTACCGTCCGCACGACGCGCACCAAGACCGTCAACTTCAGCCAGGTGTATTCGTACACCTACATCACGTCCGCCAGTGCCGTCGCTGCCGATGGACAGACGCTCGTGGTCAACACACATTACCCGGCGGTGGCCACGCTCGACGTCACGCTACAGGACGGCAACGGCGTCGGCATCAGCAACTCGAAGATCGAAGTGGTGGACGTCACCAGCACCGTGCCGCAGGCGCGTGGCTTCACCGGCGCCACGGGCAAGGTGGTGCCGCCGTACACGCTGGCGCGGCAGATGCTGGTGCCGGAGGGTACGGTTGGCGTGCGCGCCTTCCAGCCAGGCAACACCAGCCAGGTGCTCGAACTGGCCGTCACACAGGTGACCCCGGCCGACGACGGCGGCACGGTGGCCGTCACGCTGGTGCCCAAGGCCTTCAACGTCGTCGTCACGGGCGTGATCACTGAAGCTGATGGCGTCACCGGCGTCGGCGGGGTGTTCCTGCGCCTGCGCCGGCTCGTGTCGAACCAGTTCGGCGAGCCGGATCTGCAGAGCCTGTGCACGAAGAGCCCAGGCAACCAGTTCTGTAACGGTGGCAACGTCACGGCGGGTGCGCCGGTTGGCGCGTTCCAGTTCCCGTCGGTGGTCAGCACGGGCGGTGGCCTGGTGCTGCAGGCGAGTTCGCCGGCCGACAACAAGACCTACTCGACGACGATCGTGCCAACGGCCGACGGCACCTTCACCGCAAACCTGGCACTGCCGGCCTACACGGTGACGCTCACCGGTCATATCTATGCGGCCGACGGCTCTACGCCGGTGCCCGGCGGCAGCGTTGTCCTTGCGCGGAAGGACACGACCGGCGGCGGCTACACCTACACCGTGGCGCCGGACGGCAGTTACCTGTCGAACCCGACGCTGTATCCGATTGAGGGGATGCGCATCGAATACGGCCTGCCGGGCGTCAGCGGTGGCGCCTTCAAGAAGGACACGATTGCGTTCACGAGCTCGGGCCAGGTGGTGACCACTGACCTGGTGCTGGCCGACGGCGTCGTCACGCGCGTCAAGGGCACCGTGGTCGCCGGCGATGGCGTCACGCCGATCCGCGGCGCCTACGTCGACCTGATCACCTCAACCGGCACGTGCTGCTCGTTCCCGACCGCGCAGAACGGCACATTCGACTACCTGGCGGTGCTGCCGAGCGACGGTCAGTTCACGCTGCGGGCGCACAGCCCGCGCACCAACTCGATCGTGGCGCAGGTGACCGGCGCGAATGCGGTGCAGGGCGCCACCAAGGACGTCGGTGCGATCACCCTGCCGATTTCACTGGTCACCGGTCTCGTGACCAACGGCCCGTCCGCGCCGGTCGATTCGCTCACCGTCTTCGTGCGGGACAGCGCGAACGTGGTGCGCTTTGCGGATTCGACGCCAGGCGCCGGCACCTTCGAGTTCTACGAACTGCCCGCCGGCGACTACCAGCTGACGGTGCAGAACTACGATGCGGCCACCGAGTCGACCGTGCCGCTCTCGCTGCCAACCGCCACCACGGTGGTCAGCGGACTTCACATCGAGCTGCCGATCGTCGGCCACGTCGACGTTCACGTGCTCGATGCCGATGGCCAGACGACCGGTCAGGCCACCGTCGCCATCGTCAACGCCAACGGCGGGTTTGAGCGCACCAACTCATCGCCCGACTTCTTCAGCCACTACGTGTTTGACAACGTGGCCTTGGGCAACTACACGGCGCAGGCCAGCCTCGAGACCTGCGACGAAAACGGCGACAACTGCGTCACCACTGTCGGAAGCGCGCAGTTCAGTGTGGTCGATGAGGGCACGGTCAACGTCACCGTCTCGCTCGCCCTGCCGGCCCATGCCACGCTGCTGCTGCGCGACTTCGACGGCACGCCGCTGGCATCGAGCGAAGTGACCATTGCGCTCCAGGGACTGAACGCCGGCCCGCTCGGCACGTTCACTCAGGAACTGACGACGCTCACCGACGCCAACGGCATGGTGCCACTCACGAACCTGCCGGTCGGCTCGTTCGTCGTGCGCGCCAGCGCGATCACCGAGTTCGACTGTGGGCAGGCGACGCCGTGCCAGTCGCCGCGGTCCGGGTCGGCCACGGCCACAGCCACGACCGCGGCCGGCGACCAGCCGATCGACATCACGCTGAACTTCAACGACGTGGCGATGGGGCCCAGCAGCTACAACAGCGTGCGTAATGTCGATGTGGGCGAACGCTTCTGGAGCTTCAACGGCCTGGCAACGCTGGCGGACACCGGGTACTTCTTCCTGGATGGCAATACCTATCGTGGCGTCGAGTACAGCGCGTTCTACGGGGCGCTCGGGCTGCAGGTGCAATCGGAAGCCGTGTGCTGCCCGCTCGCCGGCCAGTACCTGAACGACACCGACGACGAGCTGACGTTCAGCCCGGTGGGTGTTGGCACCGTGCCCGGCCTTGTCGAACAGCGCCGGCTCCGCGTGATCAAGGGCACCACCGTGGCGCGCGTGCTCGACACGTTCACCAACACGACCAGCGCCGCGCAGTCGTTCCAGGTGACGCTGCAGACCAACCTGTCGAAGAGCACGACGGTGGTCGGTGACGACGTCTCGCCGTCGAGCACCACGGGCGGCTATCTCGTGCGGCGCGACTCGAGCACGCAGAGCGACCCGTACAACCTGGGCAGCAGCTTCGGCGTCGTCTTTGCGGGTATCGATGCGCCGACCAAGCCGGCGATTCTCTACGGGAACTTCGGCACGATGTTCGCCACCAACGCGACGATCGTGCTCGCCCCAGGCGAGTCGAAGTCGCTCCTGAGTTTCGTCGTCGCCGACCGGCCGGCCAACACCGCGGCCGTCAGCGCCGAAGTCGAGGCCCTGGCGTCGCTGACCGAGCCTGAAGCGCTCGTCGGCCTGACGCGGCCGGACATCCTGAAGATCGTCAACTTCAGGATTCCGCCGCCACCGCCGGGCCCGTCGCGCGTGCGCGTTACGGTGGCCGACATGGGCGGCAACCTGACCACGGCGGCCGCGCTGGCGCTGTTTGGCAACGGCGTGGAGTTCCGGAAGAACGAGTACGAGGCGACGAACAATCGCTACGAGTTCACCGCGGTGCCGCCCGGCACCTACACGCTGCAGGCGCGCCTGAACACCTGTGCAGACTACGTCTGCGACAACTTCTTCACCGAAATGCCGCTGACGGTGCCGCCCGACCAGACGGTGTCGACGCAGGTATCGTTTGCCGACATGGGACGCGCCCGGGTGGTGGTGGCTGACGGCAATGGTCCGCCGTTCCAGAATTTCGACCACGTCGTGGTCGACGTCCGCTCGTTCGCCGCGATCGGTCCGCTCGGACAGTTCACTCGCAGCTTCGACGCCCAGCTCGATGGCACCGGGGCGTTGAATTTCAACTTCCTGCCGCCAGGCCGCTTCGAAATCGCCGTGCAGAACGACGACGGCAAGAATGGAGCGGGTGGTGCGGTCGCCACCAAGGGATCGCCCGCGCTCGTCGAGCTGCGCCTCGGCTACAACGTCGGGCGGCTGACGGGCGGCGCATTCGGCTTCGGCGACGCCGCCGGCTATCAGTACGTCATCGACGATGCCGGACGGGTCGCGCAGCTGTACTTGTCCGGTGGCGGTGGCGCGTTTGAATACGCCGCCGAACCGCGTGAAGGCAGTGCGCTCGTCTGCTGCGCGGTGGCCGTCGAATTCCAGGATAACGAGATCGCCTATCGGCCCGCGCCGCTGCCTGTCACGACCGACGTCGTCATGACACGGCGTATGCGGACGCCGCCTGGTGGTGGCTACATCCGTCTGTTCGACGTCTACACCAACACCTCGTCACAGCCGCGCACGGTGCAGGTGTCCGATTGGACCAAGCCGCAGAACAGCAGCGTGGTGTTTGGCAGCGACGTCGCGCCGTCGTCGACGACCGGCGGCTACTTCGTGCGCGACGGATCGGCGGAATCGTTCGCGGTGGTCTACGCCGGCGTGAACCCGCCGGTGGCGCCGACGCTCGTCAATGAAGCAGGCATCCTGAAGACGACTGCGTCTCTTACGCTCGCGCCCGGCGAGAGCTTGGCGCTGCTGCACTTCGTCCTGGCGCGTCCGCAACAGGCGCCGAGCGAGGCGCAGGCTGCCGCCGAGGCGCTGAGCACGCTGAGCGATCCCGACATGCTCGCCGGTCTGACGCGTCCAGACCTGGCGTTGATTGCCAACTTCCGCATCACGCTGCCGCCGGCCGGACCGGCCACGATGAAGGTCCGCGTCGTGCGTCCCAACGGCTCCGTCGCCGATGATGCGACGGTCGCGCTCGTGGGCGAGGGGTATTCGCAGACGCGCGCTCCGTACGACGTGAACGGCGACAGCCTCTATGAGTTCAGCAATCTCGCGCCCGGCGAGTACGTCGCGCAGGCGAGCTTTGTGGATTACGACCGTGGCGGCATCACGCTGATGACCCAGGCCACGGTAAACGCGGTGGCAGACACGACGACTCTTGTGCCGCTGTCGTTTGCCGGGATGGGACGAGCGCACGTCGTGCTGCGAGGCTTCAGCGGCGAGCCGCTGCCGTTTGAAGCGTTCGAGGCGCACGTGCAGTCGCTGTCGGCGGCCGGCCCGCTCGGCACGTTCACCGCCGACATCTACACCACCACCGATGAAGATGGGACGTTCGAGATCGAGAATCTGCCGCCCGGGACGTTCATGCTCGGCGTGCGCGTCTATTCGTCTGGCGGAGGCGGCGTCGTCACAGCCACCGCCGTCAACCATCAGACGACGGCTGTGCTGGTGCAGCTGAACGACCATGTGTTCGGCATCGGTGCTTCGCTCGACCTTTCCGGCGCCGACCACTTCTTCTATCGCACCAACCAGTCCGGTGCCGTCGACACGACGTTCTTCTTCGACGCATCAGATTCGAACAATCTGGTCTTCCGTCAGACGGCACCGTTCGTTTTCGCCGCAGAAACACACACCAGCCCGCAGGGCGCGCGCATCTGCTGCTCGGTGGCTGGCACAGAGACCAATGGCGACATCGCGCTGACGCCGATGCCGCTCACCGAAGCGCCAGGCGTGCTGCTGACCCGCCGCCTGTTCGCGCCTGCCGCAGGCGGGTTCATGCGCTACTTCGATTCGTTCACGAACACGGCGAGCGTGCCGCGCACCGTCGACGTGTCCAACTGGACGCAGCTGGCACTGAGCGACGACATCCCGTGGGATGTGGCCCCATCGACGACCACCGGCGGCTACTTCGTCGGCCAGAGCGCCGGCGATGCATTTGCTTTTGCCGTGGTCTATGCCGGCGTCAACCCGCCGACCTTCACCGAACGGTTGCTGAGCGACGACCAGCAGGTGTACCAGCCAAAGACGACGATCGTGCTGGCACCGGGACAAACCATCAGCCTGCTGCACTACCTCGTGTTGCGCGCCGAAGACCAGGTCGGCGAGGCGATGGTGCAGGCCGAAGCGCTGGCCACGTTGACCGAGCCCAACGCGCTGGCCGGGCTGTCACCTGCCGACCTGACCTCGATTGCCAATTTCCGGATCCCCTAGCGTGACGATCATGAATAATGACGCGATGCGTGCCGCCCGACCGTTCCTTGCCGTCGTCCTTGTGGCGATCGCACTTTTCAGGCATCCGTCGATCGTGTTGGCCGCCGACAAGCGGCCGGTGCCGTCGGCGATCGTCACCGACAGTGCCGGCGCGCCGCTCGCCCTGAGCCTGGTGGCGACGGAAGGGCAGTGGCTGTTCCTCTATGTCTCTGCCGACTCCACGGCGTCGAAGCGGTTGCTCGACGCGATGGCGAAGTGGGAGCTCACCTCTCTCGAGCACCTGC
>JBEBGG010000169.1:0-7102 GCA_040081555.1 Vicinamibacterales bacterium | reverse complement strand
CTCCCACGGTGAAACGGTCGCACCTGCCGGGGTATTTGAGGCTCGCGATCGGCAAATACCTGGCATCTTCAGCACCACTCCGACGGTGAAACGGTCGCGCGGCCGGTGCACAAACTGGAAAAGTACGGTGAAACGGTCACGCGATGGTTCCCGGCGCTTTCACGGTGAAACGGTCGCCGAAGAGTCGCGCCGGTCCACTGCCATCTCGCCGCTGCAAACGGCAGTACATTTCCACAGAAGGCCTGTGCGAATCGCTATCAACCAACGGTGTAACGGTCGCGCGAAAACGGCCGCTTCACGCGGTGTAACGGTCGCAACTCTCCCTGAACCCACGGTGAAACAGTCGCTCTCTCCTGTACGTACGTACCCTGTAGATCAAAACCACCTGTAGAGTGGCCTGTGCAAACTGTGGGAATCTCTTCCACCCGCAAACGGCAATAGGAAATAGCGGAGTTCGGCCCTCCGAAAGGGCCTCACACCCTCATCCATAATTGGGCAATAGGGAAGAAGGCACTCCACGCGAGCCGGTGGCGTCAGGCACAACGCGATCGAAAGCGGAACGGTGAAACGGGCGCGCTCCGAGGGCGGACCGCAGGATCTGTTCTGCTCGTCACGTTGGCACGATGGCCCGAAGCTGGTCGTTCCAGTCCTTGTGTTCCCGAGGCTCCTGCGTCGTGAAGCGTCCACCAGCGAGGGCCGCGCGATCAAACGCCAGGCGCACCACCGCGGCGAGTGCGCGCCCGTCATCATCTGCGTTCATCCCGGCCACAATTTCAGAAGCCACCGACATGCGGGCAATCGCCGCTGCGATCAGGGCCGGCTGCCGCGGATTCAGCTTCCCCCCGACGCTGGCGTACCGGGTGGCCGCATCCGGAAATAGGGCGGCGTGCGAGAGACATTCAATCGCGCTCTCGCAGAAGACGAGCCGCTGGTCGCCAGGGAGCTCGCGACTTAACCAGAGGCCCTTCTCACCACCGGTCGCAAAGCCGGTGAAGCGCTCGTTTTTCAGCTCGTAGCCGCACAGCTCGTTGTGTTCGTCGAAGTGGGGGAACGCCGCGTTCGCGTGCCCGTCGACACGACAGCACCCATGAAACCGAGGGGAGTCCGTGACGGCCCGCGGCAGACACCGACTCGCCTCCAGGTAGGCACTCGACGCGTGCGCGTCCATCGCGGCAAACTCGCGCTCGACCCGCTGTCGATCGCGGCTGGTTTTCTCAAGTGCCGGGAAGAGGGGGAGGGCCGGTGCCACCGGCCGGCCGATCCATGGTCGCAACTCTTTGCGAATGGCGCCGAGGCTGAGGCGATCGCGGTGTTGGATGAAGTCGATGATGGTGCCGTTGTCGCGGTCGTCGCGCACCGAAAAAAACACGTAGTGCCCGTTCTCGCCGCGCTTGATGATGATCTTGTCGCCGCCGCGCCCACCGAGGCGCATCACGGCGGACCCACGCCAACTCTCACGCGGATCGAGCTGGTAGCCCTTCGTCGCCGCGTACTGGCGCAGATCGATATCTCGCTTGAAGGCGTCTAGCTCAGAGGAGGAGTCCAACACGATATTCTCCTTCCCTATGGTCCCGTTGACGGCGTCCACGACGACGGCTTGCACTACGAAGTAATATATAGTATTACTAATTGCCTAGCCATGCGAACATCAAAAGTCCTCTCCATTTCTCTCCCTGCAGCGATGCTGACCGAAGCCGAGGCGTTGGCGAAGGAGGAGAATCGCACCATGAGCGGGCTCGTCCAGGAGGCTCTTCGGGCGTACAAGCGCGAGCGTGTGGCGTGGCGTGGCCTGATGGCTTATGGGGAAAGTCGGCCCCGAGCGGTGCGGACTGAGAGTGAGGCGGTTCGCGCAGTTCGCGAGGTGCGACGGAGTCGTGCTCGCGCGAAAACCGGAACCCGGTGATTCGGGTCGTGTTTGACACGAACATCTTCGTGTCGGCGCTGAACTACGGTGGATCTCCGCGAGCGGTGTTTCTGGCGGCCTGTGCTGGGGAGTTCCCGCTCTATTCGTCGAGCGTGCTCGAGGCCGAACTATTGGAGGTGCTTGGGGAACGCTTCGACTGGGAGAGTAGTCGGTTGTTGGAGGTGCAACATCGCCTCAGTCTGATTTGGACCCTTGTCGAGCCTTCGACCACGCTCACGGACTGTCGCGACCCCGACGACAACCGTGTCCTCGAGTGTGCGATCGAGAGCGGTGCGTCTCACATCGTCACGGGCGATCGCGCGCTCCTGGCCCTTGATCCGTTTCGTGGCGTTCGGATTGTGTCGCCCGCATCGTTCCTGACGGAGCATCCCTGGGATCTCGCCGAGCCTGACTGACGTAAGCAATTTACTTCGGCTACTCTCAGCCGATCGACGCCACCGACAGGCACCACATCTACGCTACGCCGTTACTCATTTCCTTGCTTGGGCGCGAGTTGCCGGCCTGCTGCTTTACGCCCTCTCGGACTGGAGCGTCGGAGCCGACCCAGCGGAAGGAGAGGCCGGCGACTCGAGGCCAGCTCGGCGCCGATCCTTTGAGGCTGAATGCTGGAACTCGCCCCGGCGGGCGTCGCTAGCCTAGCCGCCGAGGGCGGGGCGGCTCCGGGGCCCTGTCATTGCCACGGGGCGCGGTCAGGCCTGCTCGCGCTCGCACACTTGAAAATTGCCCGTCGCCGTACGCGCATCAGGACTCGCAGTCGTGCCATTCTCGAACACCCAGCGGCATTCACTATTCGCTTCGGCTCGACACGACCAGTCGTTCGTTGTCGCATCAGAGCACGTTCGTCCACTGGGGGGCCTGGAGCGCGAGTACATCCTCGCGGCGCTCTGGTGGATCAACGGCAGCCGGGCGCTGACCGCCGAGCAGCTCAATATCGGTTCCGCCACGCTGTTCCGGGAGTTGAAGCACTCCAGCAACGGTCGTGTCCTGCGGTTTGTAGCCGAAGCAGGGATGCGCGTCGTCAAGTTCATCACCGAGCATCCGACGGTCGCGGCCGGCAGGCCCCGCGCCGATTGCACATCGCTTCATCGCGGCCGGAGATCACCATCTCGAGCACGTCACGTCGCCAGCCTCCGAGTTGGAGTCGTCGGGGTGTTTACGGCACTGTTCTGCAGGACGTCACCTGCGTTCGTTGGATGTCGCGTTGCGCGTCGTCGCCGCCGTTAGTGCGGACGCTGCGCCACGGCACCGGGGGCCGCTCAGGCGGCTGTGCCAGCACAGTGCGGCTGTCACACCGGCGCCATAGGTGTCGCAGCTCGTCGACGACGCCCGCGACGCTCCGTTCTCCTTCACCACGTGTTGGGGTTCCTCTGGGCACGAAGGAACCCACAGACACGCGGTTCCGAGGAGAACATCATGAGTCCGAACGCATCCGTAGTAGCCTCGCAAAACGTCACCGTCAAGATCACACCCAACGACAAGGGCAACCCTCCGGGCAAGCTGGCCGACGCTGAGATCCACTTCGTCGACGGCGTCTTCGCCGGCCTGAAGCTGATTGGCTTCGCGATCTGGGAGCGGCGCACCGGCGCCGGCCGCAACGTCACGTTCCCGGCCCGTCAGTACTCGGTGAACGGCGAGCGACGCAGCTTCGCGCTGCTTCGACCCGTCGCCGACACGAACGCACAGGACACCGTGCGCGACCTGATCCTCGCCGCCTACACGGAGTCCGAACAGGCCGCGTGACCGCCCTCGGCCGCCGGGGCGCCCTCGGGCGCTCCGGTGGTTCCTCGTTGGCGCGAGCCCTCGGCGGCGGACGATCTTGCTTCTGAGCCCCAGGCTTCGCGGCTATGCGGTTGCGTATGTTCTTGGGCTATGCTCCGGGAAACAACGAGTAGCCGGAGTCTCGAATGCAAACCGTTATTGATCCACCCTCCACACGAAGCTTCACCCGCGACCAATGGGCGCAGCTGGCCGGTGCGCTCGTCACCTGCGTATCGCTGTTGATCGTCGTCATCGCCGCCGGACTTGCCGGGCTGTGGGCCGGCGGCGGGGTTGGCAACCTGGTTCGGGGGCTGGCAACCCCCACTGGCCCGGCACCCATCGATTTGGTCGGCGTCCGCTGGCCGTTCATGCCGGAATCGATCGAACGCGGCTTCCTTCCGCAAGCCCTCGGCGTCGGCGCCGCCGGCATCGGCGTCAAGCTGATCATCGATCTGCTCCCGCTTTTGCCGGCCTTCATCCAGCCGCTCGTCACGTTCAGCAAGACCGGGGTGCCGGACAAGGTCCTCTCGTTCGGCGACGGTGCCAAGGCAACGCTGTACTCGCTCTTCGACAACTGGAGGGCCATCACCACGGTCCTCGCCACCACCTTCTCGCTGAATGCCGCCGCCTGGGTGTTCAAACCACCGCAGCCGTCGATAGTACAGGCACCAAACAACAGCTACTCGATCGCCATCGGCGGCCACACGTTCCTGTTGAACGTTCCTCCCTCGACCGGCTCGCCCGGTGGCGGGGACTCTGTGGCCTCGCGTGCATTTGTAGTGTTCTTCGAGGAAGAGGACACGACTGTGACCTCCTCGAAAGCGTTCAGAGCCGGTCTGTTATTTGCCGAGGACGCGTCCACGAAGACGGCACTGGCACGGTTTGCCGGGCGGCTCGCCTACTGCAACCGTGATGGCAAGTCCGCGACAGTACGCATCAAGGGCTTTGCCAGCTCGTCGCCGTTCAAGTCGCTGCCGCTCGCCAAGAGCGACGAGCTGAACAAGGCTCTGGCCAACGAACGCGCACGCACGGTGGCCGACATTCTCTCGCGTCACGAAACACCTCTCATCGACGGGTCGGCCCCGCTCACGAAGTCGAAATTCGTGCCGCATGTTTGGGAGAAGTTCGACGACATGAGCAACGAGCGAGCCTATGAGGATCGCGTCGCCAATGAGTATTCTCTCGGCCGTGGGCAGTTGAATCGGCGTGCCGAGCTCGTCATTGAAGACGCGGCGGCATGCACGCGCCGTTGAGCAGCTCCCGGACACAGAACGCGTATGGCCAAGCACATCGTTCTCTGCTCTGACGGCACCGGCAACATCGACATCAAGGGCCGCGGCACCAACGTCTTCAAGTTGTTCGAGGCCATCGATCTCAACGAGCATCGAACCAACCTCGACCTGGACGCGCAACTCGCCTTCTATGACGATGGCGTCGGGTCGAAAGGGAACGTGCTGGTGCGCGTCGCGGGCGGTGCGGTCGGCTACGGGCTCAAGCGTAACGTCAAGGAACTCTACCGCGAGCTCTCGCGTGTCTACGACCCCGGGGACAGAGTGTTCCTGTTTGGCTTCAGTCGCGGCGCGTTCACCGTGCGGACGCTGGCTGGCATGATCGAAACGTGCGGCGTGCTCCAGGGCGAGAACTTCACGACATCAAGCGCGCTCCGCGATGCCACCGAGGACGCCTACGACGCGTATCGCGCCAAGTACCACAGCACGCTGACGAGGGCTATCGGATACGTGCTGGGCTGGCCGGATGGCGCGGCCGCAGTGGATGCGTTTAAGAGCCAGCACGAGCCGCACGAACACGTCCCCATTGAGTTCATGGGCGTGTGGGACACGGTGGACGCCGTGGGCATGCCGTTCAAGCTCGCGAGCTTCGTCAACAGTCAGATCTATCAGTTCAAGTTTTCGACGCAGACGCTCGGCAAGAGCGTCACGCGCGCTTGCCACGCCCTGTCGATCGACGATCCGCGGCTCTCGTTCGAACCCGTTCTGTGGCAGGGCCCCGACGACAGGATCAAGCAGGTGTGGTTCGCTGGTGTGCACTCGAATGTTGGCGGCGGCTATCCGAAACAGGGCATGTCGCTGGTCGCGCTGGATTGGATGCTCGGCCACGCCGAGCAGTGCGGCCTCCGGCTGCAGCGGAGCGACCGCGAACTGTTTCGAGGCCACGCCACAGCCGACGATCTGATTTACGACCCTCGCGCCGGCCTCGGTCTGTTCTACCGATGGGGGCCGCGCGACGTTCGGAGCTACTGCACAAGAAGTCGCATCGAGCCGTCCATTCACCTGAGCGTCGCCGAACGAATCGCTCACGCCACCGACGACTATGCCCCGGGCAACATCCCGCCCCACTCACAGGTCGCCTGGACGCCAGCAGACCTCCACGACGCCGAGCGCGTTCGGCACGACGCCATCCTGGCCATGCGCGCGGGAGCCGTCGAGAAAGCTCTGACTGCCGCGCTCGAGAAACGATATCTGCTGAACGAGGTGCAGGGGTCCATCTGGGTCGGCACCGCGTCGTACCTGGCGTTTCTCCTGGCATGGGCGCTCACCATCTTCAGTGTCGTGAGCGGAGGTGCCGGACTCGTGTTCTGGTTCGACTGGCCGCTGGTCGCGGCAGTCACGCTCCTGATAGGTGCGGTCGCCTTCTTCGCGGCGTGGGTGCTTGGCCGCCATGCCGATCGCAGGCTGGAGGATCACTTCTCGTCGTTCTGGCAGAAGCATCAAAAAGATCTGCGGCACGCGCTCAAGACGGCCAAGGCAGAGGCGCGCAGCGTCTACGGTGTGAGCCCGGCAGCGCCGTCGCCTGACCGGGCCGCAACCGGCTGAGAAGCAGACGCGCGCGTCGGGCGGCAAGCCGACGCCAGTCACCTGTAGGACATCTGATGTTCGACTCGGCGGGCCGCGTGAGTCGCATTCCTGGCTGCGGCTGTGACTGCGTGGCAGATCGCTGACGTTGCCGTGTGTAACAACGTGCACAGCTATTGTGCCAGCGGTACGATGGATTTGGAGCGAGCGGCCAGACTGACCTTCCCACCGATCCGGCTGCGCGACTGTTCGTGTCGTTGTGGCGGTGCGAGGATATCGCGACGTAGGGTGACATTCCGTTGAACGTGCGGGCTAATGGCACTTGACAGGCACTGCACCCTTCTGGGCCTAATCCGATCTCGTGGACAGGTTAGTTACGTCGGTCTGCCTTCATGTTCTTAACTAGCAGCCGAAAAGCGGCGAGGTAGCACTCCCGCCTGGTCGCGCAGGGTAGAGGAACCCGTCCCGGTGGCCATGCATGGAAGCGGCGATTGGGGGCGCCGCTATGGCGCCCCCGCTGGTCACGCCTTTTCGAGCGCGGCGGGCTCGGCGTGGTCCGCGTGTGTCTCGGCATACGCCTGCAGCACGAGATCGCGCAGGGCGTCGG
>JBEBGG010000047.1:0-24835 GCA_040081555.1 Vicinamibacterales bacterium | reverse complement strand
TGTCTCAAACGCCAGCAGCGCGGCGGTGTTCAACAAAGCATTCTCGCCGGCTTGGCTTGCAAGCTCCATTGTCACGTTCAGGCATTTCAGACCGTCGTCAAACCTCCTGAGGGAAAGGAGGAGCTCTGCCTTCGTCAACAGGGAGTGTCGGTGCACGTAGCGGCCCGTTCCGGTCGGGTGTTGCGTGTTTGCTTCAACTCGTTCGATGAGCCTCAATCCCTCCTCGAAATTGTTCTGAGACAGCCGAACCCGTGCGATGTTGTCCAGCCGCGCGTGATCGTGCTCGTTGGAGGAATTGGAATAGCGTGCTGCCCGCTCAAGGTAGTCGAGTGCCCGGTCGAACGCGCCGAGGCTGACGTAAAGATGTCCGAGATTCGCCAGGCATCTCCGTATGGGCGCCACCGCCCCGCATTCAGTGCTGCGAGACAAGGCGGCCCTTCCGTGCTCGACGGCAGCGTCGAAATCAGAACTGAGGAGCGCACAGGATAGGAGGTTGTTGTACGCCCACGCCTCAAGCCAGAGATGGTGGTGCGATTCCAGTAAGCGCTTCGAGATGAGGATGTGATTGGTAGCGCTAGTGAGCAGACCCCGCTTTCCATCCAACTCAGATACAAATAGATGCAGCGCTGCGGTCGTGGCCGGGTCGCCGAGCTTCGTAACGTTCGTCCGAATCTGACGCATGAGTGAGCGCTCGGAATCCTGTCCTGAGCGATCCGCGATTAGGACAAGCAGCTGAAACTGGCTTGTGCAGACACTCTTGAGGTCGCGGGCGCGCTCCGAGTGAAGTATCGCCTTCTGCAGGTGCCTGAATTCGGCCTCCAAGTTGCCGACTTCAGCCTCCAGCCTGGAGATGACGAATTCGGCTCGGCCACGCTCTGCATCCGGGAGGCCCTTTATGGCCAGCACGGATTCCGCGCACTCTCGCGCGTCTTCGACCTGTCCGAAGAGTTCGTAGAGCTGAGCGCGGAGCAGATCGTATTGGCGACTGTCTCGTCTCGGCGTTTTCTCGACGATGTCCATCGCCTCGCGATACCTTCCGACGCCAGCCAACTGCTCCGCTCGTGCGAGTGGTTCCATGCGCTCCCTCGTGAATGTCCGAGGATTGTCTGCGGGAATCGGCTGGAATTGAACGGGTGATTCGAGGCGGGCGAAAAGTTCTGTGCAAATGTCGAGCGGGAAGGACGCCCGGTGGACCTGGGAGACTGGTCCGGCAAAGCCCTAACCGCTAGGACTCAGTGAACTTGCGAGTTCTTTCCCGTGGGAACCTGGGTGCCGCGCGTATACCCAGAGGCCAGCAGGTCCTTCAGCGTACCTACATCAGAAGGTGCCGAGATGCCGTGCGTGCTGACACTCAGTTCAACCCGGTGCCCGCTCGACGTGGAGACGGACTGACCACGAACCGCGTCTCGAACGTTCTTAGCGAGCTGCCAGATTTCATTCGTTTCTGACCGGGATACCAGCGCCACGAGTTCAAAGCCGGCGCGCTTGAACAGAACATCCTCAGGCTCAAGACATCTGGTGACAGCCGACGCGACCGAATGGATGGCGCGGTCTCCGGCCTGCCTGCCCCAGTTGGTGACCACCTCGTTCAGGCCGAGGGCCTCAATGAAGATCAGGGAGATGTTCATTGCGCTCGGCCGCGACTCGGTGAGTCGTCGCAAGGTCTCTGGAAGTTCGCTCTCATGCGGAAGACCAGTGACCGCATCCGCTGAGCTCGAAGCACGTCGTTCCGCCGGTTGTGAAATCTCCTGCGCGAGCCGTACTCCAATCGACTCAGCGATCGCACGGTGCTCCTCGGAGAACGCCGCGAGTTCAGAATAGAGGGTGAGGACGCCAATCATTCCGGCAGAACTGGTCAACGCGACGCTGAGCGTTGTCTGCAGTCGTGGAGAAATCTCCCCAGTGATGCTGCCGAGGTCCAGTGCGGGATCAGAATTCACGATTGTCTTCTTGTTCGCGGCCACCCATCCGCTCAGGCACTCGCCAAGCGACATCCTCAGGTCGTGCACGAGATGACGATGTTCGCCAGCGGCAAACTTGGCGACGAGTTCGTCGCACTGGGCGTCGTAAACAAACAGGATGGCGAGCGAATGAGGAATCTGTGACGTGAGCCTGGTGCTGACGAAATCGTTGAGATCCCCGAGCCGACCTGACGGGCCGCCGCTCAAAGCCGCTCCCGGCGGACCGGCGGCGCTTGCCGCACGTGGTTCCTCCAGGTGCGCCTGTGCGGCCCGCGGACTCTTGGCGGCGCTGGCGTGTTCGAGCACCAGCGTGTCTGGCGGCGCGATCTCCTTGTGGACGCGAATGAAGGTGTCGACGACGAGCGGATCGTACATGGAACCTCTCCGCTCAAGAAGGATCGCAATGGCGTCCTGGTCGCTCAGTTTTGGCCGATAGGGTCGGTCTGAGGTGAGGGCGTCAAAGCAGTCCACCACCGACAAGATTCTTGCGCCGATAGGAATATCGGTGCCACGAATGCCCGTGGGGTAGCCCGTGCCGTTCCAGCTCTCGTGGTGATGTCGCACGATTGGGACAACGGGATACGGGAAATCGATGGCTGACAGCATGTCCGCGCCGAAGCTGGCGTGCAGCTTCATCTTCTCGAACTCCGCTGCGGTCAGTTTGCCAGGCTTGTTTAGGATGTGCTCGGGCACGGCCAGTTTGCCCATGTCGTGCAACAGGGCTGCGGCTTCAATGGCTTTCAGGAGCTTCTCGTCGGACACGCCAACGGCCTTCGCAAGGCCAACGGCGTAGGCCTGGACTCGCCTAATGTGACCGTGCGTAACCTGGTCCTTGGCATCGATCGCCATCGCCAAGGTCTCGATCGTCGAGAGATACAGGCGATTCAGCTCGGTGAGGTGACCGTAGCTGTCTTCGGCGCGTCCCATCGCCGTGCGAAACGTCAAGTAGGACACGACCAGTAGGGGGACGATTACCAGCAGGCTGCTGAAATCCAACTGCTGGGCGTAGGTGACAATCAGGGCGGCGAGCGAGGCGCCGCTGAAGTAGTTGACCGAAAGCCAGGCGAAATTCTTGAGCCAGATATTGACCGGCGACCGACCATTCTCCAGTCCTACCGCGATGGCCACGAGCCAGCTATTCAATAGAAAATACAGCGCCGTGAAGACCAGCAGCGGCACGAAGAGCGTGGGAAGTGGCGTGAAGGCCTGCGAGTACGGGGCGATTCCGGAGAGTAGGTAGAAGGCTGATCCGGCAGTCCATACCGCAAGAGGCGGTGCCGCCATGTTGAACAGCGCCCGGTGGATGAACCGCGACTCCCGCTTCGTCCACAGCAACACTACGAGACACTCGATCACGACGGTCGCGGTGCCGGCGGGAACGCCAAACAGCAGGATGGATGCGAACACGAACGCCTCGGATACCGAGATGTAGGCGTTAATGGATGAAACCTTGACGTTGAACGACCCGGTCAGCAGCGTCAGAAGGGCCAGGATCAGCCAGCGATTGCTGATGGGGTTGACAACGAGCTGGTGGACGGATGATCCGATCACGGCGGCGCCGGCCAGAACGACGGCCACGATATAGAGGCGCGCGGCGGGTCGGAGATCGTTGAAGGCGGGAATCATGGATACGTTGCACCTCCTGTATCGGCTGGGCCTCGCCTCAGCATTAGGAAGGGGGGGCTGTCAAAGATGGGCAATTGCAAGAACTGCCGACCCTGAACTCGCCGCGGCGCGGGCCGCCCGGGCGATATTGTCGGGGTCCAAGGCGCTGAAGCTCTCGTCCAAGACCAGCACTTCGGGCCGCTGCAGCAGTGCTCGTGCCAGGAAGACTCGTACTCGCTCCCCCTGTGAGAGCTGCCAACCTGTCTCACCCACGACTTGATCCAGACCGCCAGGGAGGCGGTCAATCAAGTCGCCGAGCCCGAGCGCTCTGCACAAGTTTTCTGCCTCGGCGATATCTCCGGGATCGGCGGGCCACCGTCGTCCCATCAGTAGGTTGAAGGCCAGCGAAGCACCGACCATGTAGTTGTCGTGTGCTTGCGGCGCCATCACGACTCGTGAGTGCCACCCACTGCTGCCAAGGGCCGAACGATCGAGGCCGCCCGCCAGGAGTAGGCCGGATTCAGGGTGCTCGAGACCCGCCAACAACGCCCCGAATGTTGTCTTTCCACTGCCTGAGGCACCCTCGAGCAGCAGGCGCGCTCCTGGTTCCACTGAGAGCGTGGCGCCAGACACGACGGGCGTCCCCTGCGGCCGGTAACGGAAGACAAGATCCCGTGCCACCAGCACCGGCTCCTCGCTGTGTCGCGGCCGCTTAGGGGTGGCGCTGGCCACAAGCGGTGTTTCAGCAGGAGCGGCCGCCTTCGCAAGATGGCTCACGGACGTCGCCGCCACAATCGCTCCAGTCAGCTGGGTCAGTCCACCCGCCAGACGCTGGAGCGCGCGATATGCGAGCAGGATGCCGCCTAGCGAGACGGCGAGGGCGCCAGGCGCTGCACCTGTCGCCAGCACCGGCACAATTGCGGCCAGTCCGACCACGAGCCAACCCCTGGGCATCAGGGCAATTAACCACGCGCCGGCCCTGTCCATCGCCTCGCCCAACATCAGCGCCTGGTCGAGCGACTCGTCCTCGCGGAGGTGGCGGTCTTTGGTGCGCTGCTGGATGATGCGCGTGCGGTGCCCCATCATCGTTTCGAGCAGCTGGTGTGTCATGGCAAGTCGCTGCGCGGTCCATGCGCGGCGCCCCACGAAGTAGCGCCACGCGGCCAGGGTCGTGCCCATGACCCACACAGCGAGTGCGGCGATCAGCCACGCAGTGGCACCCCACCACAACACGACCGCGGCGCCGGTCACTTCGACCGCGGCAAACGCCGCCGCCAGTCCGCCGCTAAGGGCCATGGCATCAAGGGCCGCGGCTTCCATTACTAGTGTGAAGAGCTCCCCGACGCCCTTCTGCCGAATCAACTGCCGGTTCACCAGGAAGGCGCCCCGCAATAGACGCCGGCGCAGCCAGGCGCCCAGTGAAACGGTCAGGAGCCCCTGCTCCCATGTTACGAGCAGTCGAAGGGGAAGAAGGGACGCCAGCAGCAATGCCCAACCGAACAGCCACCCGCGACTCACCGTGCCGTCGAGCACGGCGCGCCCGAGCAACCACCATGATCCAACAAAGCAGGCGTACTGTCCGAGATAGGCAGTGGTCAATGTTGCGATCCGCCGCCCGAGCCGCGATTCCGCGGCCTCGTCCACCAGTGCGCTCCCCGGCGGCAGGCGCAGGAGCCAGCATCCGCGAAATCTCACGTGCATCAGGCGATCGCGCAGTAGCGAGGTTCGTGCTCGCTCCCGCCGGCGGCCAGTTAATGCCAGATGCGTTAGTGCATCATTCACCGGCGCTTCGAGCGGCGCCTCGAAGGGTTGCCGCAGCAACCCGACGATGGCCGGGACCGACAGGGTTCGCTCGCGACCGTCCGGAGCGATAGCCAGCGCGGCGCCTCTGCGCGAGCCAACAATCGCCAGAAATGGGGCGCCTTCGAGCGAAGACAGCCGAAGCAGAAGGGGGGCGCCGTGTTTCAACAGGGTACCGAGCTCTTCAAGAGCAGCAAACGTCCGATCGGCCTGCAACCCACAGCGCGCCGACGTGTCCTCGATCCAGCGAGCCAGCTCGTGATCACCGCTCGGCAAGGCCGGCGCGTCCCGACGCGTTTCAGTCTTCAGGCCGTGGCGTGTCCCGATGGCTGCGAGCGCGTCGTGGACCCGCTCGAGTGGCCATGCGGCAGCACCGATGCCGGCGATGCGCGGATCAGGCCGTGTGCCCACTGGACCTCGCGTGTTCGTGAACGATGCGGCCGGATTCCATCCGAAGGCGGCGCCATTCACTTCCGCTGAATCTGTGCTGCAGCGCATCGTGCGCCTGCAGCAGGCCGCGATAACGCGACGATGGTGTATGAGCGAGCTGATACGGATCGCCGTCTTCGACGATACGGCCGCGGTCGACAACGAGCACGCGATCGAAGGCACGAGTTTCGGGAATGTCGTGCGTGACGTAGAGCAGCGTGGTTTTTGCCCAGCGTTGACGGGCGTGGCTCAGGAGCGCCCGCCGGCGCTCCCGCTCGAGGCCCACGAAAGGTTCGTCGAGCAGAGTGAGTCGCGGCGCCGTCTTGAGCAGGGCGCGTGCGAATCGAACCCGTTGTGCCTCGCCCGCCGAGAGCAAGGCGCCGCCTTCCCCCAACGCTGTCGCAAGGCCATCCGGCAGACGCGCTACGACGGAGAGAAGGCCTGATGCCTCGAGCACCGCACCCGCATCATCTGGTCCGGCGTCAGTGCCATAGAGGAGGTTTTCAAGCAGGGACATGTTCCACACTTGCACACTTGGATCGACCCAGGCGATGGATGCGCGGAGCGATTCGAGGTGTCCGCCGAGCAGTGGTGCGCCATCGACGAGCAGTGTGCCCGTCACGGGGCGGTGCCACCCGAGCAACAACCCGATCAGTGTTGATTTTCCGGCGCCTGACGCTCCGACGATAGCGACGTGCTCGCCGGGCTGGATGTCGAGTGTGATCCGATCGAGCAGCGCGTGGCCGGAGGCGCTCACCGAGACGTCTCGCAACGAAATTTCCGCCGACGCTGAATGGGGGAGGGGCACCAGGTCCGACGGCGTCGCCTGTCTGGCGTTGGGCGCACTCATCGGTTCAAGGAGCCGAATGATGGTGCTGCGATAGGCGGGGTACTCGCGCGCGATCAGCGCGAGCTCGTATCCGAGTCCTGGCAGATTCAGCATCCAGTACGCCTGCAGCAGCAAGGGCGCCGTCCCATGGGCGTCGAGATGCCCGACCAGCATCCACGCTGCCAGTGAAAATCCGACAGCCATCTGGAGGCCTTCAATCGCGATGGATGTGCGCTGCAGTGAGAGCGCGGAGGCGGCCCATTCGGCTAACAGCGCTTCGTGCTCTGTCTCGATGGCGCGAGCGGCGTCGTGGGCCTCAAGGGCTGTCCGCCCGCGAAGCGCATCGAGATGAAACTTTGCGAGTGCACCCGCATGGGTGCGCGTTCGTAGGTCCCGTTCGGCGATGAGTGACTGGCCCATTGTCGGGATCAGTGCGGCCGCGCCACATGAGAGCAGGGCGAGCCACATCGTGTCTGGATTCAGCCAGATCAGGGCGAGAGTTGTGACGACCAGCTCTAGGCCGACGCGGCCAAATCGCAGACACAGTCGCGGGAGCGTCCGCAGCACGTGCAGCGTGTGGCTGCGCTCGAGCATGTCGGCGATTGGCCGGCTGAGGAAGTAGGCGTCTGCGAGGCGCGGCAGCTTGTCGAGAAACGCCATGCGCAGCCGTGCCTCGAGATGAGCGCCGAGGCGCCGCTCCGTGCCAGCGGCGACGCACTCGAGGCCGAGGAGTAGTCCGGCAAACACCACGAGAGCGATGCCCGCCCAGATTGCTTGTCCTGGGCCTTGCACCATCTGTTTCACGTCGACGGCGCTTCTGAGCAGCAAGGCCTCGAAGACCACGCCGAGTACCGCGGCCGAGACCGCGGCGGTCGCAGCCGCGGGGCCGATGAGTCCCTCACGGCGCATCATTGCGAACACGTCGCGCACTGGCCTGACTGGTCGTTCATTGAATGCCGCGGCCAATTCCGGCGAGCGGGCACGAAGCGCGGCTGGTCGTGCCTCCGGTGCGGACAGCATTCCCTTGATGCGGACCATCACCGCGCCCCGAATCAACACGGCGGTGGGATCGGGTCCCGGACGAGCGGACCAATAGACCTCAGGAATGACCGTGACCGGATCCGCTGCGGTATCAGCCAGTTCCAACAGGCCTGTCATGGCTCTGCCGGCGCCAATCCGTCCGACACCGCCGTCACGCTGAAGTGACCGCGTCATTCGGACGGCGGCGTCGAGCATGGCGACCCGTCGCCAGCCGCCGTCGTGGGCGGCGTCGATGTGGGCTCGCTGGACTGAACTCGGGATGCCGAGGACCCGCATTCGACTGCGAAGCGGTGCCAGAAAATCATCAGAGTTGGACCAGGCCAACCAGCCGGCCGCGGGCGCCGCCATCGAGTGTGTGACCAGTTGCCCGATGAGATGGTCGCGCGTGAGCCACAATCGGCCACGGGCCGGATCCATGATCTGCACCAGGGCTCCATGGGTCCGCCAGATCACGATGAAGTGCGCGAAGCCGGCGGCGCTTCTCACGGCGGCCAGGCAAGGCAGGCACCGGGCGTCGGTGAGCAACACATGGTCGGTTGGGACGAGGATCTGTTCGGCGTCGAGTCCTGCCTCGCGTGCGACTTCTTCAAGCGTGTCGATGGAGGTGCCATCGAGATCGGTCTGACAGGCTTCTCGTAGCCGGCCGTAGCTGACCTGGATGCCGCACCCAGACAGTAGTGACTTGAGGGCCGCCGGTCCGCAATCCATGCTCGAGGTCTGGATGACCTCGGGCGCGAAGTACCTCAGCGGCCAGCTGGAGGGGGTCACCGCGCGTCCGGCGCGGCTGAGGGCGATGAGGCGTTGACGCGCAGCTTCTCTCCTGCGCTGCGCAGGACCATGGCCAGCGGGGACAACTGCTCGACTTGCACATCGACCTCCGCGGGCAATCCGTGCTGCAACGGTACCGCCCCCGCCTGCTCTGGCAGTGACAGCTCGACACGGACCTTACCGTCGCGGACTTCTCCCGCCACCTGCACCACCATCGCCGGCACGGAACCGTACTGCGTCCAGGGAAATCCTTCGAGCCTGACGCGGGCGGGCTGCCCCGCGCGCACGCGACCCAGTGATGCGGCGGGTGCAAACAGCGCTACCACCTTCAAGACGCCGTCTGGGACGATCGTGCATAACCGATCGCCGGCCTTCACCAGGCTGCCGATCTTCAGCACCGATGTCTCAGCAAGTCTCCCGCCGATGGGCGCTCGAATCACTCGCTGTTCGATGTCGTAGTCGAGTCGTTCGGCTCCAGCAAGGGCCTCCCCGCGCGAGGCGTCGGCGGCGGCAATTTCGTTGTTGAGACGAGCGATACGACCGAGGCGATCCTCGCGCCGCGCCTGTCCTTCGCGGATCAGCCGGTCAGCGGCGAACGCGTCAGTGTCGGCCTCGCTCTTTCGCTGGTCCGCAAGCTTTGCTGCGCGCATCGCCTCGATGTCGCTGACGATTCCTCGCGCCTGGAGCGCGCGCAGCCTGCGTGCCTCGTCTACCGCGTATTCCGCGGCGCTGGCAGATTCGCGAGCCTTTGCGGCACTCTCGGCGGCCGACGCCGCGGCGCCCTGTGTCTCTTCGTCAAGGGCGCGCTGCTGGGCGGCGATCTCGTCACGCAGTGCGTCAATCTGGCGCGACGAAGGGGCCACCTTCGCTCGCATCTGTGACTGCGCAAGCTGCTCAGGGCGCGCGTCAATTTCAAGAAGGATGTCGCCAGCGTGGACCACCTGTCCTGCAAGGAGAGGTGCGTGGACGATACGGCCCGCGACCGGGGTTTCGACCGGGTGATTGTCTTTGGTGACTTCAATGCGGGCGGCGCTGCTGGTGGCATACACCGTGACCTTCGCGGTCACGAACCAGGCAAGCCACAGAATTAGGAGGCTCAGGAGGACAGCAACGGTGAGCAGGCTGCGGCGGGAGGTATCGGCTTCCAAACGGCGCAGCGACCGAGAGAAATGCATCGGCATAGGGCGAGGCTCGAGTGGAGAAAGCGACGGGACCGACAGATTGTATGCCCTGCTGTCGGTCCCGCTAGGGGAACTCTACGAACCCCAGATGATCGTGTCTTCGCCCGAACCTGCCTTGATCTGAGTCTTGACGTTCATGGTGTCTCCTTTGTGGTGTGTGTCAGCTGTCGTGAAGAAAAGAAGATTTGCGTTGTGGCTAGTCGCCCCAGATGATGAGTTGTTGCACGCGGCTCATGCTTCCTCCTGTCCGCTTCGTCTACGATCGCGCCGATGCCGTGTGGTCCGATGCCTCAAGCGAGTCGAGGAGCACCCGCTGTGTTCCGCTAGCCGTCCGAATGGTCTCGAGGCGGCTCGCTCTTATCCGGTTGTAGACAGTGCGGCGCGAGACTCCGAGCAGCGCCGCGGCGTGGTCGAGTGAGACGCTTCGTCCGATACGTGGTACGAAGTTCGCGCTGACCTCATCCCCACCTGACATCCTCCGTGACCGTGATAAGGGCACGCGGGGTGCCAATAGGGACGACCCTGATGACAAGAACAAGATGTGTCTATAATTCGCTGCGTACAAAGCACTTATTGGCGATATTCTCTCTGTGAATCCAGGCGGGTCCCCCGGCCATGGCGGCCAGAAACATGGCTCCATCGGACGTCTCGAAGAATTCGATAGGGCCGTTGCGCAGAAAATTTGCGGGAAGCCTTGAAAGTCTGCATGTTTCAAAGTGGCCAGTTTTCTGTCCTGAAGGTTGAAACTTGACCTGGCGCGCGGTCGATGCCGGATTTCGCCGCGTTCTTGTCGTTGCCGGCACCCTTGTTTGCGTCTCCTGCCGCTCGACGCCTGAGCTGCCGGCCAAAGCGCCCAAACAGGCCGTGATCTCCGTTCGCAGCGGCCCCCAATCTCTCAATTGGTTCACGCGACACGATGCGACCGGCTACCTCGTTTCCGTCCTGACGCACGCCCGGTTGGTCCGCATCAACGCCGCCACCCAGGGCGTTGAGCCCTGGCTCGCCGAAGGGTGGACGCGGTCTGACGATGGTCGGCTCTACACGCTGACGCTCAGGCCGGAGCTCCGCTTTTCCGACGGTCAACCGATGACCGCAGACGACGTGGTGTTTTCGCTTGCGGCGGCCTTCGATCCGGCCAGTGCCTTGAGCGACGTGTTCACGTGGGACGGGCAGCGTCTACGCGTGGAAGCGGTGGACGCGCGGACGGTTCGACTGACGTTTCCGCGCCCGTTCGGCCCTGGTCTCCGAGTTCTCGACGCGCTCCCCATTCTCCCGAAGCATCTCCTACAGAGGGCGCTTGAGAGCGGCACCTTCGGGTCCGCCTGGAGCAGCACAACGGACCCGCGAGAGATCGCGGGTCTGGGGCCGTTTGTCCTGACGGAGTATCGACCGAGTGAGCGGCTTGTTTTCGAGCGTAACCCGCGCTATTTTCGCCGCGACGAGCACGGGGCGCCGCTACCGCGCCTCGATCGTCTCGTCCTGCAGATCCTGCCGGACCAGGACGCGCAGATGCTCAGTCTTGAGTCGGGGGAGACCGACGGCAGTGCATCGGAGATTCGCGCCGCCGACTACGCGACGGCCCGACGATTGGCCGCGGAGGGGCGCGTGCAGCTGTTCGATCTGGGCGCGGGTATGGATCCCGATGGCCTTTGGATGAATCTCAGGCCTGGTGCGTTTGAGGGCGATTCGCGGGCGGCGTGGATTCAGCGCGATGAATTGCGCCAGGCGTTCGCACTCGGCGTTGACCGGCAGCAGTTTGTCGACACGGTCTTTGCCGGTGCGGCCGCGCCCGTGTTTGGACCGGTCACACCGGCCAATCGGACTTGGTACGTCGACATGGGACAGCCGCACGGTGCAGACCAAGCCGCCGCGCTGCAGCGGCTTGCCGCAATCGGCCTCGTCGATCGCGATGGGGACGGAGTGCTTGACGACGTGGGGACGCGCCATGCGAGATTGACCGTGATGACGCAGAAGGGGCAGGCGTCGCTTGAGCGTGGCGCCGCGGCGGTTCGCGATCAGATGCGCACGCTTGGCCTCCTAATCGACGTCGTCGCCGTCGACCCGGGTGCGCTCGTCCAGCGCTTCCTCTCAGGGACCGGCTATGACGCGGTCTACTTCAACCTGACCACGACGGATACAGATCCCGCTTCGCAGCTCGACTTCTGGACCAGCGACGGTGCTGCCCATGTCTGGAATCTGGGTCCTACGCATGAGACCCTTGCCTGGGAGCGCGAGATCGACGGTCTGATGTCGCAGCAGACCGGGTCGTTGGACGATACGGAGCGCAGACGCCTGTTCGGCCGTGTGCAGCAGCTGTTCCATTCCCATGCGCCGATTGTTTACTTCGCTGTACCGCGTGTCTTTGTGGCTGTCTCCGGCCGCCTGACAAACCTGCAGCCAGCTGTAACGCGGCCTCAACTGCTCTGGTCTGCAGATACGATCGACGTTCGCTGATGGCCCTCTTCTTCTTTCGTCGGCTCTTGTTCGCGGCCTGTCTCATCTTCGCCGTGTCATCCGCCTCTGTCTGGCTGGTGAGCCTGGCGCCTGGTGACTTCGTTACCCAGACGCTCGGCACGACGGGGACCGCGGGAGAGGCGGCGCGCCTGCGCGCGCGGCTCGGGATCGATCGATCGGCAGGGCAGCTGTACGTCGCGTGGCTTGGCGGGCTGACGCATTTCGATCTTGGCCGATCATTTATCGATGACCGCCCGGTTCTTGCGCTGGTCACCGAACGCGCGATGAATACGGCGCTGCTGGCCGCCGTCGCGCTGCTGGTCGCCACGGTCACTGGCGTGGGGCTGGGGACCTATGCGGGACGACACGCTGCTGGGTGGCTTTCCTCGCTGATTGGCGCGGGCTCGCTTGCGCTGCTTTCCGTGCCGCCCTTACTGATGTCGTTGCTGCTTGTCTGGATCGCCGCACGCACCCGCTGGCTGCCGGTCGGCGGCATGCGGTCGGCTGTGGGTGAGCAGGGGCCGGTCGACGTCCTGCGACACCTAGTTGCTCCGGCTCTCGCACTCGCGCTGCCGATGGCGGCGAGCTTCGAACGATTGCAGGCGCGCGCGGTCAGCGACACCCTGCGAGCGCGCTTCGTGCTTGCGACGCGTGCACGCGGAGTCAGCGACAGGTGGGTGCTGTGGCGCGTGGCAATGAAACCGGCGCTTCGTACTCTGGCCGCTGTCTACGGCTTGGCGATGGCCGGGCTCTTCAGCGGTTCGTTCGCGGTTGAAGTCGTGACAGCCTGGCCTGGGCTTGGGCGGCTGATGGTCGATGCGCTCCGACTGCGCGATGTGTCATTGGTGGCTGGTTGCGCGCTTGCCGGATCTGTTTTGTTGGCGATGGCGACGCTCCTCGGTGACGCGCTCCTGGTGTTGGTCGATCCTCGAGCGTCGGAATGACACAGCGACGGTTTGCCAGCGGCCTGGGCTCGCTATTCGCGCCTGCCTCAATGCTCGCGCTCGTGGTTCTGGCGCCGCTTCTGACACCGAATGATCCGTCGCTGCAGTCATCCCGTTGGCTGAATGCGCCACCGACTGGCGTGCACGTCCGAGATTCGGGCGGCGCCTGGCGTCGGCCGTTCATTTATCGGTTGGTTCGTGTCGATCAACTGGAGCAACGCTACGTCGCGTCAAAGACGGTCGTCCCCCTGGTGTGGCTCCAGGATGGTCGACTCCTGCAGTCGTCAGATCCTGAGGCGCCACTTTTCATCCTCGGAGCTGACGGCCTGGGCCGCGATGTCTTCAGCCGTCTGCTCTTTGGCGCGCGCACATCGCTGGCTCTCGCAGCCGTCTCGACCGGTCTGGCGCTGGCCATGGGGGCACTGATGGGCGCGGTGGCCGGCTACCGCGGTGGACTCACCGATGAGTGTCTGATGCGAGGCGCCGATGTGATCCTGCTGCTACCCGGCATGTACGCGGCATTGGTCCTCCGGGCCTTGCTGCCGCCGGTGCTGCCACCGGCGACGGTGTTTGCTCTGCTGACTCTGATCTTCGCGGTGATGGGCGCGCCTCTGGTGGCGCGCGGCGTTCGGGGCATCGTCCGCACCGAGCGCGAGCAGGACTACGTTGTTGCGTCGCGCGCGCTTGGCGCCGACACGGCTCGGATAGCGACGCGGCACCTGCTCCCGCAGACAATGCCCTTCCTCATGGTGCAGGCGACCCTGCTGGTGCCGGCGTTCATCGTTGGTGAGACAACGTTCTCTTACGTAGGGCTTGGCTTCCCAGATACCGAACCAACCTGGGGCACGATGCTGCTCGAGGCCAGCAGCGCTCGTGCCTTGGCAGATTTCCCGTGGCTGCTCGCGCCGGTGGTCGCGATATTCGTGGTGGTGGTCACGATGCATCTTGTCGGTCGTTCTCTTGGCGGATCCCCGGAGGCGCCGCTTGCTCTTTAGGCCGCTCGATGGGCCATTACAATGAATCGCCGGCGTTGGTTCACGATGCCGACTTGAAGGAAGTGCACAGATGAGTCTGTTGCCAGAGATCGACAGGGTTCTCCTTGGGCCTGGTCCCAGCTTGACCGCGCCACGCGTGATGCGGGCGATGGCGTCGCCGACGCTTAGTCATCTCGACCCGTTGTTCATGATGCTGCTGGACGACGTGCGAGCGCGGCTCGGCCGGGTGTTTCGCGCGCCGGAAGGATCGTTTGCCTTTGCCGTCTCCGGCACCGGCACGTCCGGGATGGAGACCACTGTCGCCAACCTGGTGCAACCGGGCACGCGCGCGGTCGTCATCGTCTCGGGCTACTTCGGAGACCGCTTGGCGCAGATGTGCGAACGCTATGGCGCGACGGTGACGAGGTTGGAGGTTGAGTGGGGACGGGCCTGCGACCCCGAGGCGCTTCGGGCGCTTCTTAAGACGACGCCGGTGGATCTTGTGGCCGTGGTGCACGCCGAAACATCGACCGGCGCGCTCAATCCGGTGCAAGCGCTCTCGGCAATCGCACGCGAGTATGGCGCGCTGGTCGTGGTGGATGCTGTCACCTCGCTCGGTGGCCATCCGGTTGATGTCGCGGGCTGGGGCATCGACGCCTGCTATAGCTGCACGCAGAAGGGCCTCGGCGCGCCGGCCGGGCTCGCGCCGGTGGTCTTTGGTCCGCGTGCGCTCGCCGCGCGGGTCAAATGCCGAAGCTTCTACTTCGACCTGCACTTGCTCGAGGATTACTGGTTGCGGCGGAGATATCACCACACAATGTCTTCGGTGTTGGTCTATGCGCTCAGCGAAGCGCTCGCCATGGCCGAAGAAGAGACGCTCGAACGGCGTTGGGCACGTCATGAGCGCAATCACCTGCAGTTTCTCGAGGGCCTGCAGTCGCTCGGTCTGCAGGTCTTACCCCCACCGGGCGAGCGGTTGTGGACCCTTAACGCGGTGCGGGTTCCCGATGTGGTTGATGATGCCCAGGTACGCAAGCAGTTGCTTGACGAGTTCAATATCGAGATCGGCGCGGGTCTTGGTCCACTGGCCGGAAAGATCTGGCGGGTCGGGCTCATGGGTGCGAGTTCGGCTCCGCGATTAGTCGTTCTGCTCCTCGGCGCGTTGGAGCGCGCTCTTGCCACTCAGACGCGTACCCGTCGCGCGTAAGACGAAGGGCGGCATGTCTCGCTGGATGCTTGCGCTTCTGGGCGCGGGCGTCGGCTATGCGGCCTACGTCTACCTCTCCGTGCCCGATGTGCGGGCACTCGCGCACACTGCGCCGGCGGTGACGGCGTTTATGGACCTGCGCGCCTCGGAGGCTCGGGCACGGGGGCAGGCGCCGAGGCGCGTCCAACGATTTGTGCCCTACAGCCGGATATCGGCCAACTTGAAACGCGCAGTCCTGGTGGCTGAGGACGCGGCGTTCTGGGAGCATGACGGCGTCGACTACGACGAATTGCAGAAATCCATCGAGCTTGACTGGGCGCGGGGGCAATTGCTGCGGGGCGCCAGCACGATCACGCAGCAGCTGGCGAAGAATCTCTATCTGTCGCCGACTCGTAACCCGGTGCGCAAGCTTCGTGAGCTGATCGTCGCGCGCCGGCTGGAAGCCGAGTTGAGCAAGACCCGGATTCTCGAGCTGTACCTGAATCTCATCGAGTGGGGCGACGGTGTCTATGGCGCCGAGGCAGCGGCGGGCACGTATTTTGGCATCGCGGCGTCGGCGCTGAACGCGTCGCAATCCGCGTTGCTGGCCGGCGCGATCGTGAACCCGCGAGTACTGAATCCGGCAAAACCGACACCACGACTACTCAGAAGACAACAGATCATTCTCAAGCGGATGGGCGCCGCCCAGCCCCCGGGAGATGTCGTCGGGGCGGAAGAGAAGTCGACCCCATAGCGTTGTTCACGTCGGCGTCTGCTCAGGTATTCCCCGCTTGGCTCATTCACCCTCGCGACCGCCGGGGTTCTGTCCGATAACCCGTTCAGCCTTTGCATGATCGATTACACGGGACGGCTATCGTCGCTGATGGCGGATATCGTTGCGCGCGTGCCAGCGCTGTCGTTCATCGACATGACAGACGTTCTGGTGTTCGCGCGTGTGGGCCGTGCTGGTCGAGCGGGGCCGGTCGCGACGTGTCACAGCCTCAGCATGCCGGTAAGTGATCCTGGCTACTACTTTTGGCGCGATCGCGTGAGCGACCGCATCACTCGACGCTCGGAGTGGTTTGTCGCCAAGTCGCCCACGGTGACGATCGGCAATCGGCGGAAGCGCTACCTGATTTCATTTTCGCTTCCTCGCTTCTGCGAGCAGACATTGCGGCGCACACGCAAGGAGCGATTCTATCGTGGCACCACCGATGGCTGGATGGCCAAGCTCGACACGGTTGTCCATGAGCTCTATCACATTGATCCGGAACACAACGGCATCCGCCGTCTCGATCGTGCCGACGGCACCTGCTCATCGAATGCGCACTCGCCGCAATTCCTTGCGCAGGTCGCCAAGATGGCGTCGCACTATCTCGACTCGTGTCCCGATCCGTCGGTCTACGACTTTCTGATGCAGGACTTCGACACGCTTCGTTCAACGTACGGTGGCGTCATCGGGACCTGCTTCTCGCCGTTTCCGTCGTTTCCTCAGCGGTTCCTGGAGCGCTTGGAGGTGCAGCCGCCCATCGACCATGCGCTCGTCGGTGTCGAGGTGGAGCCGTGGCGCCCCGACGTTCGCCGCACCGCGTTTACTGATGATCATCTGCACGTCCGCCAGTTTCTGCACACGTCGTCCCGCCGTTACGACACGGCGTCAGGCGAGCGGCGGGTACGTGCCGCCTGAGGCGCTCCGCTACCGTACCGTCAGCCGCCGGATGCCGACGAGTCGAGTCGACCAGTAGGCGGAGGTCAGGTGTTCGACGCGAACGACGCCGCGCGAACTCGGCGCATGCACGAAGTCGTCGGGACCAATCACGATCGCGACGTGCGACGCGCCCTTGGAGACTGTAGAGAAGAACACCAAATCACCCGGGGCGATGTCATCTCGGCCAACCGGTGTCCCCAACGCGAACTGATCGCGAACCTCTCGCGGGAGGGTCATACCGTGCTGAGCGAATACGTACTGCGTGAATCCGCTGCAGTCGAACCCTGCCGCGTCCGCACCACCGTTTCTGTACGGGGTACCTACAAATTGCAGCGCCGTTGACAACAGTCCGTCCACGCGATGGTTGTGGTGGCTCGGTTCGGTCGTGAGCGGGCGGTCGGCGCGATCCGCAGGACGCTCGACGGTCGCACGCGGGTGGGGGAAGGGGCGCGGCACGGCGACCCGAGGTGAGCTTGACGCGCAGGCCCCAACAAGCGGGACCAGCGCGAGACAGGACCAGCGGGAACAAAATCGGATCGAGAACCAGGCCACAGCGCTGATTATCGGTGCGGACGTCGGTCTTGTACAGATCCGCTAAATACTGAGTTAATCGTTAGTTACAGCTCGGCCGCCCTTGACACCCCGACAGTCGTCAGTCACACTCACGACCAGACTCGTGGACTCGACTGGAGGACTCGAAGACCGACGATGGAACAGACGCTGCTTTTGAACGCGTCGTACGAACCACTCAAGGTTGTGCACTGGCAGAAGGCGGTGACGCTCTGGTGCCAGGGCAAAGTCGAAGTCATCTCCGTGTACGACCGCGAAGTCCGCGCGGTGTCGTTCAGCTTCAAGCTACCGTCGATTATCCGTCTCCTTCGCTACGTCAAGATCAAGCGCCGGTTCGACTACGTCCCGTTCTCACGCGCCAACATCTATGCGCGAGATGATCATCGATGTCAGTACTGCGCCGCGCATTTCCCCACCAACGAACTGACCTTCGATCATGTGGTGCCGGTCGCCCAGGGCGGCCGAAAGGACTGGGAGAACATCGTGACCTGTTGCGTCGCGTGCAATCGACGCAAGGGGGGCAGGACGCCGGCCGAAGCGAGTATGCGCCTTCTGAGAGTACCGCGGCGCCCCGAAACGGCACCGGCCACGGCCATCAAGATCGAAGTCCGGCTGCGCCATGCGCCCGGTAGCTGGCGGGACTACCTTTACTGGAATGCGGAGCTAGATGGCAGCTGACCTTTGTCCCTCGTGTGGCGGCCGTAGCCAGACCCCTTCCTGTTGATGTCGCAGAGCACCCTTCTATCAGTTCATCCCCGGCTGGCCGTCGAAGGCGGACGCATCAGTCTTCACGGCAGCGGTTTTCGAGTCGAGCAGTCCTCCCTTCCGAAGGTGTCGATTGACGGTCGAGCAGCGCGAGTGGTGTTCGCCTCGCCCGCACGACTGGACGTGCTGGTTCCGCCAGTGGCCACTGATCGTCCCGCAGCGGTGCATGTTGATGGGAGCGACGGGACGCTTGCGATCGATGTCGGCACGGTCGCGGCGAGCGGACTTCACCAAGTCGACAGCCCGGCGATTGATCGCCACGGCAACCTGTTTGTGACCTACAGCGGCACTCGTGGCCAGCAGGTTCCGGTGTCAATCTTCCGCGTCGACCTCGAGGGCGCACGCGACACCTGCTCGTCGAGCATCGTCAATCCGACATCGATGGCCTTTGACGGCGATGGGCGTCTGTTCGTTTCCAGCCGATTTGAGGGCAACGTGTATCGCCTTGCGCCGGACGGCACGGCCGAGCGTTTTGCGACGAACCTGGGCATCGCTTGCGGGCTCGCATTTGCATCAGACGGTACGCTCTTCGTGGGTGATCGCTCAGGCACTATCTTCGCAGTCGACCGTTCAGGCCGCGCGACGTCGTTTGCGACCTTGCCGTCCAGCGTCGCCGCTTTCCATCTCGCGTGTGAGGGCGATGCACTGTTTGTCACCGCGCCGACGTTGTCGCCAAACGATGCCGTGTTTCGTATTGGGCTGGATGGTCGAGCATCGGTCGTCACGCGACTGTTCGGCCGTCCGCAGGGGCTGGCCATCGGTCCGATGGGTGACCTCTACGTTGTGGAAGCGCTGGCTGGTGCGAGTGGGCTCTATCGCGTTGATCGTCAGACCGGTGCTCGCGACCTGGTCGTCGCCGCCGCCGATCTGATCGGTGTCGCCTTCGATCGGTTCGGCGGCTTGGTCGTTTGCTCCAACGACACGGCGTATCGAATGAGCTCGCGCTGGCGCGAGAGCGACGTCGCAGGCTAGGGCTAGATGGTGTCGAGTTGGTGGGCGTCCTTCGCGATCGCTTCGGCGGCCTCGGCGCTGCTCAGCGTCAAGCTCACGGCCCAGTAGAAGATTGTCAGGGCGAAGGCAACGACCACGGCAATGTCGACCCAGTCCGGGATGATGTTAAGCCCGCCACCGTAACGCCCCAGCGCGCCGATGAGGACCTGGCCGGCAAACCATGGCGCAATCCATAGTGCATGCCTGACCTTCCGATCGGCTGGGATCCTGGCGCGCGCCGAGCCAATGGCGAACAGCACCCAGCCGACAGCCATCGCCACAGTCAGCTTCCACGTCGTATCGAACCCGCCCCAGTAGATGATCAGATTGGCGGCACAGAATCCCGCCGGAAGGACGAGCCTCGGCATAGGCGCGCGATACGTGCGCGGACGTGCGGCATCAGCGCGTTGTAGTGCGGCCAACGAGACTGGTACGAATGCATACATGATCGCGGTCGCGCCGGTAACGACCGATACCAATGCCGTCCAACTCTTGTACGGTCCAAGGGCGAGCAGGCCGACAAGGGAGCCGACAATGATCGAGACGACCGGCACACCTCGGCCGTTGGTGGTGGCCAGCGCGCTCGGCATTTCCGGTTCCTCGCCTAGCGCGTAGGAGAGTCGCGCTGTCGTCGCGATGTACACGACGCCGGTGCCAGCCGGCGAGACCACCGCATCGATGAGCAGCATCTTGGCCAGCCATCCGGCGCCGAGCGCCAGTGCCAGCGTGTACCACGCCCCGTAGTCCGATGGATCAGCGCCGAGCGGTTGCGCCCATCCGCCCGCGATATGGCGCGGGTCAAGACCGCCGATCATGACGATTTGCAGCGCCGCATAGAGCGCCGCGCCGATTGCCATTGCGGTAAGCACGGCGCGCGAAAGGTCCCTTCTGGGATCGCGCGCCTCGCCGGCAAGCTGCACGGCCTGCTCGAATCCCTGGAGCGCGAACACGACACCACCAGTGAGCGCGGCGAACACTCCGTGAAATCCGAAAGGCAGGAAGCCTCCGCCAGCCTGAAAGTTGGCGGTGTGGAATTGAAGGGAGGCAACGACGATGACGGCGAGCACCGGGACCGCCGTCTTCCAAATCACCACGATCGAGTTGCTATCTGACAGGAACTTCGTGCCGGCGAGGTTCATCGCCGTAAACAGGACCATCAGCAGAACAGCCGTGATCAGTCCGTTGCCGTTCAGCAGGCCGGCCTGCTCGCCGACCCTGTGGATCATGTTGAAGTGCGTATTCACCCAGCCCACACTGTTGACATAGGCGATGACCGCGAGCACCTCGATGGGTGCGATGAATACGGCTTGGAGCCACGCCGCCCATCCCGCAGTGAACCCCGCCACGGGCCCGTGTGAATAGTAGGGAAATCTGGCGGACGCGCCCGCAACAGGGTAGGTCGCCCCAAGCTCGGCGTAGGCGAGCGCCAGCAGAGACAGCATACCCGCGGCGATCAGCCAAGACAGCACCGAAGCAGGGCCGGCCACCTGGGCCGCATTCAACGCCCCCAGTAACCAGCCCGACCCGATGATCGACCCCAGAGAGACGAACATCAAACCGTAGAACCCTACCGTTCGGCGCAGGCGTCGCCCTTCGGCTGCGCCACCAGCGTGTGGGGTGAGCTTGGCAGGCTCGCTCATGGCCCACGACGATATCACGCCTCAGCCGGTGCCCCGCTGCGAGCCGTGCCGTGCGTCGACTCGTTGCGCTTGGAGCATGTTACGATCGCGGTTTCAGTTCGCTCAGAGATTGACGCCTCTGGCGTCTGCAGCTGCATCGACGACTCCAGGCCGACGAGCTCGGCCGCCGATCGTTGGGAGTTTCTCGAAACACCGTATGTCTCACTCCTGGATTTCCGTCCGAGGCGCACGGGTTCACAACCTCAAGAACATCGACGTCGATATCCCTCGGCATCGCCTGGTGGTGATTACCGGGCTCTCGGGGTCGGGGAAGTCGTCGCTGGCGTTCGACACCATTTATGCGGAGGGGCAGCGGCGCTACGTTGAGTCCCTCTCGGCCTACGCCCGCCAGTTCCTCGAACAAATGGAGAAGCCGGACGTCGATCTCATCGACGGGCTGTCGCCGGCGATCTCCATCGAGCAGAAGACCACAGGCTCCAATCCCCGCTCGACGGTTGGCACTGTGACAGAAATCTACGACTACCTGCGTTTGCTATTTGCCAGTATCGGCGTGCCACATTGTCCGAACTGCGGCAGGGAGATCGCCAGCCAGTCGCTCGAACGCATCGTCGATATGGTGATGCTGTATCCGCAGGACTCGCGCATCAACGTTCTGGCGCCGATCGTGAGGGGCCGGAAGGGCGAGTTCAAGAAGGAGTTGGCCGCGCTGAGAGCCAAAGGATTTACCAAGGCTCGCGTCGACGGTCAGTTCCGTTCGCTGGAGGAAGACATCAAGCTCGATCGCCGGAAGAACCACACGATTGAAGTAGTGGTCGATCGGCTCATCATTCGCGGCGGCGTCGAACGTCGTCTCACCGAATCTGTCGATGTTGCGCTGAATCTTGCCGATGACGTTGTGGTCATCAATTCATTCGACGAGGCGGATCGACTCTTCTCACGGCGGCTGGCCTGTGTCGACTGCGGGCTGAGTATGCCCGAGATGACCCCCCGTGCCTTTTCGTTCAACTCGCCGCACGGTGCGTGCGCGGAGTGCCAGGGGCTTGGCGCCACCGTGGACTTTGACCCGGCGCGGCTGGTCCCTGACGAGCGTTTGTCGTTGAGCGCCGGCGCGATCGTGCCGTGGGCCAAGGGTGACCGGAAGCTCGTCCGCGAAGCGTTACAGGCGCTTCGCCGCGATTTTGACATCGATGCCGACGTGCCCTTCAGCAAGCTGCCACGAAAGTCGCGCGACATCCTGATGATGGGGAGCAGTCGTGGGGCTGACGCGAGGTTCGAGGGCATTATTCCGAATTTGCGCCGTCGCTACGAGGAAGGCTCATGGGCGCAGCAGGCTGAACTCGACGCCTATCGCACGTTGCGCGCCTGTCTCGGCTGCCACGGACGCCGATTGAAGGCCCAGTCGTTGTCGGTGCGGGTGAAGGGGCGAACCGTCGCCGACTACGTCGACCTGCCAATTGGAGAAGCGCTCACGGTGTTCGAGAGCCTGACGCTGACGGACAGGGAATCGATGATCGCCGAACGTGTGCTTCGCGAGATTCAGGATCGGCTGCGATTCCTGAACGGTGTGGGCGTTGGGTACCTGACACTTGGCCGCAGCGCCGCAACGCTCTCCGGCGGTGAAGGACAGCGCATTCGCCTGGCGACGCAGATTGGTGCCAATCTGACCGGTGTGTTGTACGTGCTTGACGAGCCGTCGATCGGCTTGCACCAGCGAGACAACCGCAAGTTGTTGTCGACGCTCGCCCGCCTCCGCGATCTTGGCAACACGGTGATTGTTGTTGAGCACGACGAGGAGACGATTCGCACTGCGGACTACGTGGTCGATCTCGGTCCAGGCGCTGGCGACCATGGCGGAGAGGTGATCTTTCAGGGCACGCCGGCCGAACTGATGCGCGATACAGAGAGCACGTCGCTCACCGGTGCATATCTCACCGGCCGGCGAGCGATCGACACGCCCGCGGCACGGCGCGCGCCGCAGAAGGGTGAGCTGAGGATCGTCGGGGCTCGGGAGAACAACCTCAAGTGTATCGACGTGCGTTTTCCCCTCGGTGTTATGACGGCGGTGACTGGTGTCAGCGGGTCGGGTAAGTCGACCTTGGTGAACGACATCCTGTATCGCGCTCTCGCACGGGCGCTGTATCGGGCCGCGGACGAGGCGGGCGCGCATGATCGGATCGAGGGCATCGAACTCATCGATAAGGTGATTGAAATCGATCAATCGCCGATTGGGCGGACGCCGCGGTCGAACCCCGCCACGTACACCGGACTGTTCACCTTCATTCGCGACCTGTTTGCGATGATGCCCGAAGCCAAGGCGCGTGGCTTCCGCTCTGGCCGATTCTCTTTCAACGTGAAGGGCGGGCGCTGCGAGGCGTGCCAAGGCGACGGTGTCATGGCGATCGAGATGCACTTCCTGCCCAACGTCTATGTCACCTGCGAGCAATGCAAAGGGCGCCGCTACAACAGGGAGACGCTCGACATCCAATATCGGGGTAAGTCGATCGCCGATGTTCTAGAGCTGACGATCGACCAGGCCCTGCCGCTGCTCGAGAATTTCCCGGCGATCGCCAACAAATTGCGCACGCTCCAAAGCGTCGGTCTCGGCTATCTCGGCCTCGGCCAATCAGCGACAACGCTATCGGGAGGCGAGGCACAGCGCGTCAAGCTTGCCAAGGAACTGTCGCGGCGCGGCACTGGGCGGACTCTCTACATTCTCGACGAGCCAACGACCGGTCTGCATTTTGAGGACACCCGCCGGCTGTTGGAGGTCCTCAACAAGCTGGTCGACCAGGGCAATTCCATTGTGGTGATCGAACACAATCTGGACGTCATTCGCTGCGCCGACCACGTGGTCGACCTGGGCCCGGAGGGGGGCGCCGGGGGAGGTCGCGTTGTCGCTGAGGGGACGCCGGAAGAGGTGGCCATGTGCGATGGGTCGGCCACTGGACGGTTCCTGGCGGACTTGTTTGGAGTAAGGGCGGCCAAGCCATCGGCAGGCTGATAGGTGTGGCTTTGCCGCAACAGTAGGACCGCTGTTGACTGTGGCTCTGTAGCCACGATTGCACAGCGTGAGCATGTCGTCAGTTCCAGATATTGGCTCCTAAATTGTTGAAAATATGGTATTTATGTTAATTGTATCGAAATCTGTCGCTCAGGCATCTGGTTTGCTCACTGGGTGAGTGACCAGTTCCCTGGACCGAGAGCCGCATGGACGCACAGCGCACAATTCGCCGCCCAATCTCATGTGTTGGAATTGGTCTTCATTCTGGCAACCGGGTTCAACTCTCACTGAAGCCAGCGAGCGCCGACTCCGGTATCCGTTTCCGACGCACTGACCTCGGCAATCTCGAAGTACCGGCCACTATCGATCACCTGTCGGGCATCCAACTGGCCACCGGTCTGGCCTGCAATAAGGTGTCGGTGGACACGATTGAGCATCTGATGTCGGCGCTAGTGAGCCTGGGCATCGACAACGTCGTCATCGAGCTGAACTCGCCGGAAGTACCAATCATGGATGGCAGCGCGGCGCCGTTCGTGTATCTGATTCAGGAAGCCGGCGTGAAGACGCTCGCGCAGCCACGCAAGTATCTGAAGATCACCCGCCCGATTGCTCTGTCTCGCGGCGACAAGCGCATCGCGCTCTACCCCTCGGATCACTTCAAGGTCACCTACAGCATCAGTTTCGACCATCCACTGCTGCGGCACCAGGCGCGGACCGTCCACATCACCGAGCACAGTTTCGTTGAGGAAATCGCGCCGGCGCGTACTTTCACCTTCCTGAAGGACGTCGAGATGTTGCGCCAGAACGGGCTCGCTCTTGGCGGGTCGCTGGATAACGCGATTGTGTTGGGAGAGACGGGCGTGCTGAACAACGCGCTCCGCTTCGAAGATGAGTTCGTTCGCCACAAGATTCTCGATGCCGTTGGCGACCTCGCCCTGGTAGGGCATCCGGTGATTGGTCATCTCGTTGCCCACCGTGCCGGGCATGCT
>JBEBGG010000337.1:0-1774 GCA_040081555.1 Vicinamibacterales bacterium | reverse complement strand
TGCCACGCATGTTCTCGCCATAGATGACCGTGACGCCGTCGTTGGCAGAGAAAGCGAGCTTCTGGTGCCCCTTGAAGGGGCCGAAGTCGTCAAGATGAAGGGCTTGAATTTGAAGCATCGTTAGCTGCCCTTCGTGAGATGAGTCTCGACGGCTTGCTCTGCGCTCCGCGCGAGTTCCACCGGCGTAGCGGCAGCATCTGAGTGCAGACTCAAGACTTCACGGACCAACCCAGCGTCGAGATGCGGAAAGTGTTCTCTCCGTAGGCGTTCGATGGTGTCGAGTAGAGACTGGAACTGGCCGTCACTAGGCTGCCCGTGTTTAGTCATGATGTGTCCCCGATGATTCGTTCTCGTCGTCCTCTACACCGATTCCGCCGAAGCGCGACCAGTCGATGCCGTGTTCGATCGCGAGTCGCTGAAGATCGGTGATGGCTCCTGGGTTCAGTGCGTGGCCGCCAAACTCGATCGCTCGAGCGAGCTCGCCTTCAAGAATGGCCGTAGATGGTGGCGCGTCGGGATCGAACAAGGGAGTGACGAGAACGTCGTGTATGTGAGAGACGAACTTGCCGGGCGACTTGCGGAGCACACGGCCACGTCGCTGGATGTACTCGCGAGGATTCTTCGAAGATGCGAGGATCAGTGCATGGGAGACTGCCGGGATGTCCACGCCTTCGTCGAGACAGCGGATTGAGACAACGATCCCCCCGCGACGCTCGAAGAGGGCCAGGGTTTGGCGAGCATCACCGGCCATAGCTGTGTGGTACTCAAGCACATCACTACATCCAGCCGCGATGAGCGCGTCACGAACCTGTGTGAGTTGACTCTGGTCGTCGCAGTAAACGATCCAGTGCTGACCGGGCTGGTACGTGCTCGCAACAACATCGACCGCGGCCTGAACCTTCTGCCTAGCTCCCTTGACGATGCGCGCGCGTCGAATGAGCAGCTGCGCGAACCGAGCTTGCGATTCGGGACTCGGCCCGGACGCACTGTGCATTTGCGCGAAGAGCTTGCGAATGTCTTGAGACAGTCTGTCCCAGCGTTCCTGTTCGTCCGCGTCCAGCCTTATACGATGAACGTGATACGCGTACTGGGTCAGGGTGCCGGCGTTGATCGCGTCGAATAACGTGAATGGCGGCGGTACAACGCCATGGAAGTAATCGAGGATGGCGTCAGTACCGGGTTGGTCGCCGGCTCGATGGGGTGTGGCGCTGAGCCCCAGTCTTGCGCCGCTGGAGATTTCGAAGACTCTCCGGGCGCCGACCGCCCCAAGGCGATGGACCTCGTCAGCCACCAGGAAGAGATGCTCCCCTCCACGACAGGCGCCGATAAACTCGGATGAGGAAGCCGTTTGAAGTGTTGCGATCACGGCTCGCGGAGTTCCGGGAGTCGTGGCGCGTGTCCAAGCAGCTAGCAGGCCGTCCGTTCTCCAATCGACATGCCCGCCACCGCAGATCAAGAGGCGGAGCCCGAGGGTGTCGAAGGTAGAGCGCAATTCAGAAGTCCACTGGCGTAGCAAGAGGTCGCTCGGAACGAGAACAAGGACGGTCTCATCGCGCTCGAAAGCGTCCATGATCGCGCAGAGAGCCGTGAAGGTCTTACCAGAGCCTGTCGCATGCTCGAGAATTCCACGCCGCCCCTGTTGCTGCCACGCTTCAAGTGCGCTGACCTGATGAGGCCTCGGCACGCGCCCTTGTCGCTCGGGCTCGGGTGACCACCGCGAGGCTGCTTTGATCTCGATGCAGATTTCGTCCACGAGTTCACCCCAGTGCTCAGG